>CAYJHV010000072.1:0-7010 GCA_964369825.1 uncultured Desulfovibrionaceae bacterium
CACTTTTGCAAGATTTGTTCTTTGATTTCGGCATATACTTTGGAAGCATTGTTCACGGCAAGGGTGGTACCGACAGAAGATATGGTGGCACCGGAAATGGCATCAATGGCACCGCCGTCTTTTTTCATCTTTACATCCATGGCTTTTTTGGCAAATTGATCGGTAAAGCGTGGCTGCAAAATAACGTCACCAATACCCGGAGTTTCCTTCATGGTGGTAACGCCAATACCCACCAAGGTATCGTTACCGGGATTTATGCCCACCATAACGCTGATGTCGCCGCCAAAACCTTTACCTTTATCCTCAAGAGCTACGCCGGTAAGTTTACCGCCTTTTTTGGCAGGGAAAACAATTACGGTACGTCCATCTTTTAAGGTGAATTTTTCTCTTTCAGCCACAGGAGAATTGTCGGCATCGGCAAAAATTCTTTGTAAAACCGGTTCTTGCACATAGGTAAGCACTTGCTCTTCAATGGGCAGCGCCGTAATTTGCTTTAAATAAGACAAAGCAAAACCGGAAATGCCGCAAATGGCCGACAAAACCACTAACATTCTTATGATATCGCGCATTACTTACCTCCAAAAGGCTTTGGACGTATACCGTCCAGCATGGGGGTTAGAAAATTAATCAATAAAATGGCAAAGGGAACGCCGTCAAGGTGTACACCGTATACCCTGATAATAATAACCAAGATGCCGCCAAGCAAGCCGTAAAGCATCATTGGTATTTGTCTGTCAGGCGACGAAGCAGGTTCCGTTGCAAAGAAAAATCCTCCGAGCAAAGTTGAGCCTGTGAGCAAATGGAAAAGTGGCGTGGCATAAAGTTCGGGATCTATGCTATGGAAAATAGCCGCCGTAGCCAATACGCCCACAAAAAAGCTTGCACTGATTTCCCAACGTATGATGCCGCGCAGAGTTAAGAATGCTCCGCCAACTAAAATTCCGAGAGCTTGTGCTGCCCCAAGTCCGCCAATTTGCATACCCAGCAAAAGTTCAATGGTATTGGTTTCAGCTGCTACCTTTGCGCTAAAATATTTCAATTGCACCAAGGGATCCACAAAAGATGTGGACAGTTGCATGGCGTTGGCATCCATGTACACTGGCCAAGAGACATATAAAAGTGCCCAGCCCACCAATGCACTGTTCACAGGGTTTGCTCCAAGTCCGCCAAAGGCCATTTTGCCAAGGCTGATGCAAAGCATAACACCTACTACCACCAACCACCAAGGAGCGGCAGCAGGTAAAAGAAAAGCAAAGAGCAAAGAAGTGATTACCGCAGAAAAATCATCAACTGCTATATCACGATGCATAATTTTTTGACAAAGGGCTTCGGTGACAATGCCTGTGAGCATGGCAAGAGCCATAACCCTTGCAGCCGGTAAGCCCCAATGCCAAATGGCCATGCCCATAACCGGTACAAGAGCCAAAAATGTCATATAATTCATGGAGAGAATGGTACGTCCGCAATGCCAAAAAGGAGGAGAACTTACCGCCAATAAAGTCGATTGTGTTGTTTTTGCCATTTCCTTCTCCTTAAGCCTTGACATTTTCTGTTTGTTCGCTTTGAGCCGTCTGCTCCGGTTCCACTTGAATTTCTTCAAGATTCCTTAAAGCTTCTTCTTGCAAAAGTCTGTGCTTGGCAAGACGAATATATTGCAATACAGGACGCCGTGCCACACAAACATAGCTACATAAGCCACAGTCAAGACAAGAAAAAATATGTTCTTTTTGACATTTTTCGTGCATGGCAAATTCAGCATAGCGACTTAAGACGGAAGGAGAGATGCGTGCCGGACATACAAGAACGCACGAACCACAATTAATACAAGAACTGTGTCCCACAATACCGGGTATGTCTTTGGATTCCACCACAAAAACGCCGTGCGTCCCCTTGGTAACACTGCGTTCGAGGGTATCAAGACTTTCACCGCGCAAAGGTCCGCCGCGCAAAACAGTATCGCCTTCTTGAATGTCTATTTTGGCATGTTCCAATATTTCACCCACATAGGAACCTTCTTTTACTACAAAATTCTCCCACTTAGAATAAGTTCCCACGGTGAGCACCGTTTCGGTAAGCGGAAGCCCTGTATAGCCCACACGCCCAAGACTCCAAAGATTATGCAGACCAACGCAGGCTACATCGGGCGGATTCTCTTGACCGGTAACATTTTTAATGACCAATTCAGTGAGACTATTGGGATAGTTTGCAGAAACATGCACAACCTTTAAGCCTTCATAGGAAAATTGCATACCGTGCGGTAAAGCTAAAATAAAGTTTTCGGCTCGTCCAAAACGCTTTAAAAGCTCCATGCCGCAATGAAAAGTTTTTCCATAATTGCTGAGCATGGGTTCGGCAAAAGCCACACCTGGATCGGGATTTAAGGCATTGATAATCAATGTTTTGCACTTTTTGCCCAAGGATTTGGTATTGACACCTAATTTTTTTACGGCAAGGATAAGTTCTTCACCTTTAAGTCCTTGCTCAAGCAAATTCACCGGTTCTACATTCACAAGCGGCGCATCTTCTGCCGGTTCTTCATATTTTATAATCAAACTGCGTTCGTTAACATCAGCCACAACACCGTGAATGGGTGCAAAAAGATCGCCTTTTTCAGTTGAGGGATGTTCGGCAAGCAACATACCGGGATAAACCTTCGTTTTCTTTTTTATCCCGTCTACCAAAGTAAAGCCCTCGCGATTCAAACGAACATTGGAAGGCATGGGACCATCGCTAAAGCGTTGCGTTATACCATACAACAAATGAAAACGAGGATCATTAAGTATTTGAAAATGTTGTTTCATACTTTCCTCACTTCGTATGGCATTGGTTGCATTGTTCAGAAGTATAAGGACCGGCCTTTGCCGTTTCATGGCACTTGATACATTGATCGTGGAAAGCCGTCATGCGATCGGGAATAAGTTCGCTTGGCTTTTGTGTATGACACATGGCGCAAGACATATATGCTTCGTTGAACTTAAATTCCGTGGCTCCTTTTTCTTTGAGCTGCTTGCGATTGTCAATGACCGTATGACAAGATGCGCAATCTTTTATGCCATTTGCAAACATATCTTCATGGCAACTTTGACATTTAACGTGCACAGCATCACGTAAAGAAGGAATATTGTCGCTGGCAGTGCTTTCATGGCAATTGGCACAGTTTTGCGGTTCGGGTTCAATGTCTGTATCCTCATGATGGCAGGACGCACATTCAAGACCATAGTCTTCACTATGAGCTGTGTGACTCCAATCAACTTTTGGGGCAAATTCCATGTGATGGCAGGTGACGCATGAGTCCGGACCTTGCATAGTTTTACTATGTGTTTTTTTGAAGGTCTCATCCATGGTCACCCCATGACAGCTTCCGCAAGCAAGAGCATTTTCTTTTTCCACAATCATTTCATGGTGACAGATACTGCACGCCATATTCTCATAATCCAAATGCTTTTGATGATTAAAAACAACCTTACCTGCTGCATTGTCGAGCAAAATGCGTTCGGGAACCTTCTGCACAGGTTCCGGGATAAGATAACCAACGCCAATTACAGCTATAAGAATAACTGTAAAAATAAGTACATGCTTGTAACGTTTTTGCAAAACTCCCCACCTTTTTTTCTTACAAGATTTAGCTTGTAAAATAAGATTTTGTATCCTTTACCAAAAAAATGTTGTTTTTGCAAAGAAAAAAAGTCAAAAAAAATAGTTATTTTTTTCACATTTTTAAAATTGAATTTTTAAATCTAAAGATTATCTAAAAAATAAAGTTTTTCAGATTAAAAAAAAGAGTTTCAGTGCATTTTTTTTTATTTTTTTAAAATAATCATATGACAACTTATAGTTATCAAAAAGACTTGCTTTTCTAATCAATCATGGTATACTGAATACCATGGTGTCATGATTTGGTTTTGCATAGAGCTTAATTTTTAATGCTAGGAGTTTTTTATGTCCAGTGCTATCGATCAAGATTATTATGAACAGAATTCTGCAACTCTTTCCAATGCCGATATGGAAAAAACATTGATGGATTCTTTGCGCCTGTACCATTATCCCATTGCCATAACATTTTTGTTCAGCGATGAAGAAGTGGAAGAGTTTAAGAAAAATAATCCTCATGTTACGCCGGTAAAACCACTTACTTTCTGTCAATGGGAAGTGGCTGCCCGTATGCAAGGGCAAACAGTTCTCGGAACCACAGAAACTATGGCTTGCAGCAATGGTAAAGTAAGCTTTGGCTGGAAAGAAATCGATCCTTTTGAAGTAAAATCCCAAGGCAAATATTGCACCGACTTAAATCAAGCTGAGCGTTTCTTGCGCAGTAAACCAAGCTTAAACTTAGATAGTGTTAAAGCCATTGTCACGGGACCTTTAGGTAAAAACAAAGGTACTCCGCATGTTATCCATTTTTACTGTGACAACATTCAATCCTATCACTTGGCTGTGGACTATATGGCTGCTACCGATACCCACCCCTTGCGCCCCATGGTGACCATGAGCTCATCGGCATGTGGCGGTGCTGTGTATTGCCACAATGAACAGACTTTCAATATGTGTCCTGCGTGTTCCGGTAGCTACAATGCCGGTAAAACCGAACGCGGCGAAGTGAATGTCTTTATTCCCGGTAATCAACTGGAACCTACTGTATTACGCCTTATGCAGCGCATGGAAGCAAATAACGGTTCAAGCTCCATTACTCGTCCGGGCGACGGATTCCCCGGTGGTGATGTGTGCAAAAACTGTCCTTTGATTGCCTTTAAGAAAAGCAAAAATGAACCATGTGAGAACTGCAACAACTAAATTTTCAAGATAGGGTCGACAAAGTATACATTTTTAAATGATTTTAGTTTTTATAAAAAATTTCATACTGCTAACATGCTAAAATGTGCATAAAAGTAAAAAAATGCCGATGCTATCTAAAAGAAGAGGAAAAAATGACAAATTTTAGATCTCGAATTTTACAGCTTATTTTTGTTATGATGCTCTGCCTATGCAGTGTCGTTGCTTTGGCGGCAGAAAATCCTGCCACGGAGCAAGAAAAACCTGCCGCCGCTGAAAAAACTGTGGTCATTGACAGTCCATTAAAGACTGCCATTGAAGCTGCCGTTGCCGAAAAGAAAGTGGATATCAATGCGGCTCCCGGCTTTTTAGGTATTCCGGGTGCTCCTAATATCAGCCCAATTCTTGCTTTTATCTGGGCCATTTGGGTAGGTTGGATTTTTTCCACCGTGGGAGCTTTTGGCGGCGTTATGGCCTCGGTTGGGCACATTAACGTCTTTGGTCTTGGAGACTATGCCGGCAGTTTTAACAAAGATATGGCATTAAATAAAGGCATTACCGACTCCATTCGTGTTTCAAATCAATGGCTTGTGGGCTGTTCTGCGCTTATCTCATCCTTCAAATATTGGAGCATAGGACGCATTGTACTCCCCCTTGGTATTGCCCTTGGCATCGGTTCGCTGGCAGGAGCTACTTTAATCCCAAGCCTTACCCAAGGAAAAATAGACTTTTCGAGCTACTTAGGCTATTTCGGTCTTTTTGTCTTAGCTCTTGGCTGTTATTTATTTTATGAAACAACACCTGCTGCCAAAGCAAAAAAACAAAAAGCCGCCGCCGCTGCCAAAGCTTTTGAAGAAGCCTCCAAAGGTCACGATAGTTCCGGTGCACAAACAAGAGTAAAAGTTGTCAGTATCAGCATATCTCGTGTAGTCTTCACTTTTTGTGGCGTGGAATTTTCTTTCAGTACCTTTACCCCTGTTATCGGTGGCTTTGTTATTGCTTCCGTAGCCTCCTTCCTTGGCGTAGGCGGTGGTTTTTTATTGGTACCGTTTTTAACAAGTATTTCTCAATTGCCCATGTACCTTGCCGCCGGAACTTCTGCCTTTGCGGTTTTGGTGGGTATGATAACCTCCATTGCTACCTTTATGTTTAGCGGCACTCCGGTATATTGGCCGCTCATCGGTGTGGAATTGGTGGGTATTGTCATCGGTTCTTGGGTCGGTCCCATGACGGCAAAATATTTGCCCGATGTATGGCTTAAACGCCTGTTCATTGTCCTAGCCTTTGTGGTTGGTATAAACTACATCTTGCGTGGATTCTTTGGCATACGCCTCTGGTAAAAGTATTTCATAAACAACCACAAAATAAGGGAAGGTACGCCTTCCCTTTTTTTGTGCCACGCATGATGTTTAGTTGCCGCAACATTATAGCTTGACCCACATACAATAAAAAAAGTAATATCCATTTGGCGGTCGACATTTCGATAAGCATTGGCTGTTAAAGAATTGTGGTTCGCTCAAATTTTTAATCAAGCAAAAAGCTTACAAGCCTTTCCTTCCGGGAAAATGCATGAAAATACATTTTTCAGCATCCATTAAATAGACAGGTAAATACTTGAAAAAAAATATTCTACTCACCTTATTGATATTTTTATTTTTTAAAAGCGTAGTCCCTTCACTTTCAGCCAAGGATTTCGGTCGCTTTGCCATGGATGTTCCTTCAGGCTGGTCAGTGGATCAAGATGAAAATCTTTTTCGTTTTATTCACCCTGAAAATCATTGCATATTCAATGTCTTGGTAGGAGATTTGCAAGAATCACCTTCACGTGAATTGATTATTTCATTTTATCAAGGTCTGAATGGAAAAAATGCTCAAAACATAGACGGCGGAGTCTCTTTTGATATGATAACCAAGGACAACATACCGGGTAGAGTACGTTTTAGTGCCAATTCCCAAATATTTACTGTGGTTTCTGCTATCGGCCACTGTTATCCTTATCAAAATTTTTTTTCATCTTTAGTTATTTATGGGAATCATGAAAAAGAGGATAGATATGCTCTTGAAGACATACAAAGACCTTACCCTTTATTGCCTGTCATAAACAAAAAATAAGTAATTAAAATTACACGCTAACATTTAAGGAACAAAACCATTATGCTCTCACCTACAGCAAAAGCCTTTATACAATTGCATATATCTATACTTTTAGCCGGTTTTACCGGAATTTTGGGCAAACTCAT
>CAYJHV010000073.1:0-6999 GCA_964369825.1 uncultured Desulfovibrionaceae bacterium
TTAACCCATTTCTCCAATGGATTTCAGATGATTTTTTAGGGCTTTATTTTCCGCTTCCAAAACAGCATTTTGTTCTGTAAGTTTATTGTTTTTCTGAATTTCTTTCTCGAGGTCTTGCTTAAATAATTCTTGATTTTCCATAAGCTTGTCGGCAATGGTTTTGTACTCAATGCATTCAAATTTATAATTTATTTCTCTGTCGGTAACAATACGAACCAGCACTTGCTTGTATTCTTCATCGGTTTTATAATCTAAGGGATCAATATTGGTAAAAAAATTTCCGACAACTTCCGCATCTTCCACAAGGTGCATGACCCATGCATGTTCCAAAAAGTCTTCATAACGCATCTTGGCTATGGACTCAGTGGATTCAAAAAATTTCTCACGCTGAGTAGGTTTTTCCGTGCGCCACAAAATGGTTTGTGGATTACCGAAATTCACCTGCGTACAATACGAAAACTCTTGATAATTATCATGAATATAAAATATAACCTTAAAAACATCGCCATGCCAAGCCTCGTCCATGGACATTTTTGCACACTCTTTGTAGCGAATGCATTTTTCCTGAGAATCCAAGGCAGAAAAGCAATTGGAAGGTACGGTATCATCTATAACCCAAATGGTTTTTTCATGCCCATAGGCAAGGCTATTTTCAAAATCTCGTAATGTTTGTTCAAAGGTATGTAAACCATCAATGAAAATAACGTCAAATTTGAAAGGCTTGTCATGATAAACATCTTGTAATTCTTTTGCCCGTTCAGGAAATTTATCAAAAAATTCATCGGAAGGTTCAGCATATAAATGAACATTTTCATTGGCATAAAGCGTGGTATCAAATTGAAATGCAGGGTCTACACCGATTTTAAAAGGCACATCCAAATATAAAAAAGTATTTCCTTTCTCTACGCCGATTTCCAAATACGTTTTAGCATACAGAATATCAAGATAATTTTGAATACGTCCCCACGTGGAGCTCAGGAATAGCTTACCACTCTGTGAATAAAATTGGGTACTCATTTTTTTTTCTCTGTAATTAAAAACTTCGGCTTTACGTTTTGGATCATACGGCTCTACGGCAATGGCTTTGCGCGCATAATCAATGGCTTTGTCCAGCTCTCCTTCTGTGTCATACATGGCAGCAAATTGTGCGTGCGGTTCGCTCCAAAAAGGATTCAAATGCATAAGTTCTTGTAAAAATTCAGTAAGTTCGGCATATTTTTTATTTTTACGTAAATACGTAGCAAGATGAGCTTTGCAGACAAAGTTACGAGGTTCCATCTCCACTGCCAAACGTGCATTTTCGATGGTCTTGTCCATATCTCCCATCATTTCATAAATACGGGCATTTTGTGCGTAACGTTCACCGGCACGAGGATTTTTCTGCATGGCTTTGGCTAAAATATTTATAGCCTGCGCTTGCTCTCCTTTTTGATGCATATATTCTGCAAACTGCTCTTGCGCTTGTAAATTATGTGGATTTATTTCCATGGCTTTTTGTATGCACGCCATGGCTTTATCAAGTGCATTCATTTTTTTATGTACGCTTGCCAATTGCACATAGCCGGCATCCCACGTGGGATTTGTTTGCAATGCTTTTGTCAACAGATCTTTACAAGCCACATAATCATTTTTAAGCAGTAAGTAATCGGCAAGTTGCCCCTTACACTTTAAATTCTGCGGCTCAATGGTGACAGCTTGTTGCATATATTCAATAGCCATATCAATATTTTCTTCCATACGGCTTATGTTAGCTAATTGTGTCAGAGGATAACTCCAATGAGGATTACGCTGTCGCAATTCCTCAAGCAAAGCTTTTGCCTTGGCAACTTCTCCACCAATTAAGTAATACTTCGATAATTTTTTATAATTATCGTTATTTTGAGGAGCTTTCTTAATGATTTCTTCTAGTTTTTGTACATGTTGTGTCTGTTTTTCCAAGGGTAAATAGATATTCGTACCATTTTGCACATGATACATTTGTACAGCTTTGAAAAAATCATAATACATGTGAGTTTCAAGTAAATTCTTTTTTCGCAAATGCATAAAAATTTTATAAGCCAAAGCATATTTTTTTTGCTCATAGAGAAAATGTGCGTGATAAAAAAGTTTTTGCGCATAACTTGGCTTTGGTAAGGGCGCATAATACCAATCCGGCACATTTAACTGTTTTTCTGTAAGTTTTTCAGGTCTTGTAAATGTAGGCGATTCAAGATCTTTTGTAAAATCCGCTGTTTCATTGAGATATTTATTAATAAGCTCCAAATCTAAGGTGAAGAAATCATTGGCTTCGGTATTCAAATCAGAATATAAAACTTTTTTGGGTAAATGAAGTAAATAATAATTGTCTGACTTGCAATTGGCTATGTAGTTAAAGGTATTTCCGTGTTCTCTTGGAATCACAATGAAACGGGTTTTTAAATTTTTAGCCAGCAACATGGAGTGTTGTGCTGAGCCACCCACCATGAAACATACTTGAGCTGTGGACATGGCTTTGAGTTGTTGCGCAACTGTCATGGTTTCAGGATATACGATGCTCCAACCACGTTTTTTTAATAATTCTTCAAGTTGCTCCTCATTGGCGCAGCCTCTGATTTTTGAACGTGAAAAATACACATATTTTCCTTCAATGGGAGTATTTTCGAAAGCACCTAAAAATGCCGCATGTTCAGGATGTAAGTGTGTATTAATACTCATCCCCGGTTCAGGGAAATGTACTTTGGAAAATTGAGTGGGTTCGGTAAGAAAAATATGTTCATTTTGAATATTCAATTTCTGAAATATATCGTTTTGCCAAGGGCTTAATTTTGATCCGCTAAAAAAATACCCCAGACCGCCTGACCAAACAATGGGAAGTTTACAACCTTTTGTGTACCATAGTCTTTGCAAAGCTTCCACAAGGAAGTGCCCATAGTGACTATGGAAAATGCCACCATAAATAACTTCTTGATCGGAATATTTCCATGGTTTTATGTGCGGTAAATACAAATAATTGGGGTCTTGCAACGTCAAACGCCGTGCTTGCGGTAAAGGAATATGTTCCATGGTTTTATCATTTTCGTGGGTTTTGGCGTAGGCATCAAGTGCGTATTTATAGGTAGGTCCAAGTATATCGCCTACCATCGGTAAAAGGGTTACATCCTCAATAATATCGCAATGCAAAGAAGGTATCGTCTCTAAATCTATATTCTCGTGATTAAACATGCATACTCCTTTTATGAGATTACAAAATATAATATGAACTATAATCTATTAGATTTAATTTTATACATAAACACTACAATCTATTAACCTTGGTTCCTGCGTAGGTGAAACTGCCCTTGACCATACTGTAAAAAGTGCCTTTGTCAATGCCGATGACTTTACCGCAAAGACAATAGATTTTACCGTCACGTTCGTGCATTTCATATACTTTGGTCATTCGTGCTTTGTGACAACGTAAAACTTCACCTTGACCAAGCTTTTGATATTTCCATATTTTACGCCGACAGGCAGCACATTTTATTGTGAGCATCACTTTAACCCATTTTTTCCCAAAACCCATTGATCCAATGTGGCATAAAGTACATTTGGATCAATGGGTTTGGTTATATGGTCATTCATACCGTTTTGTAAGCTTATTTCACGGTCTCCACTCATGGCATGGGCAGACATGGCAAGAACAATAAGATCTTTAAAATCAGGATTTTCACGGATTTTTCTTACTGCGGTCAAGCCATCCATAATTGGCATTTGTATGTCCATAAGCACTGCCGTATACGATTTTTTTGCCAGCATATCCAAAGCTTCTTGCCCATTATTTGCAATATCAACCTCATAGCCCACATCTTCCAAAAGTTCTTGAGCAATGATCTGATTAATTTCATTATCTTCCACAAGCAGTAAGCATCCGGTACGCTTTGTATTAATTGAGAGTTGTTCTTGTTCAAGATTTGAAGACATTTGAATACTACAGACAGGAAATGTGAGTTCAAAAGCAAAAGTTGACCCTTTGCCCTTTTCACTGTCCACCCAAATTTTCCCCTGCATGGCTTCCACAATTTTTTTACTGATTACAAGACCAAGTCCTGTCCCTCCATATTTTCTGGTAATGGAAGAATCTGCTTGCGTAAACGCCGAAAAAAGACGGCTTTGCTGATCCAAAGTTAAGCCGGAACCGTTATCTTTCACAGAAAAAATACAATGCAGTAAAGTGTTTGGCATGGTTTCACACTGTACTTTAATAATAATACCGCCTTTTTCCGTAAATTTTAAGGCATTACTCACAAAGTTAAACAATACCTGTTTGATGCGCAAAGGATCGCCAAGCAATGTAACTTTTGAACACCTTTCTATGATAACGGTAAAAAATAGTTTCTTTTCTTCTGCCTTTGGTTTGTAAAGATTGCTTATTTCCTCACAAATATTTTCTAAATTAAAAGGGATTTTTTCAAGCTCAAGTTTGCCTGCTTCCATTTTGGAAAAATCTAAAATATCATTAATAATACGTAAAAGATTATTGGCAGAATATAATGTCTTTTGCACATAATCTTCTTGTTTTTCATTAAGTTCGGTTTGTGACAACAAATGTAGCAAACCTAAGATACCATTCATGGGAGTTCGAATTTCATGGCTCATATTGGCTAAAAATTCACTCTTTATTTGCGCATTTTTTTCTGCCCTATCAATATGATGCTTTAAGGAAGCCACCATAGTAAGCACATGCTTGTATACCCCACAATGATTTTTACCGTCATCAATATCATAATCCTCATTGGTCACACGCTCGGTTATTTGTATGAGCTCACTGGGATCTTTGCCAAGCTGTTTACTAATGGTGAAAACTATCCAAAAGCAAATACCCGCTGCCAATACAAAAACAAAGGCAATCATACCATAAATAAGCGCAAGTGAGTTTTTATATACCCTATCACCCTCATGGGAAGCCTTTATCCCTTCCTCTTTATTAAAATTTACAGCATTTAAGAGTTCAAAAGAAAGCATATCGAAAAGCTTTCGCGAATCGTTTTGCAATAAGTATGTTGCGCCAATCATATTATTATTACGCGACATACTTAAAATTTCTGTGCTAAGCTCCATATATTTTTCCCATAAAGCCGAAAACTTATCATATATGTCTTGTTCTTTTTGCGAGGTAATAAATTTTTCATAGTTTTTCCTGACAATGGCAAGTTCATGTAAAATGTTATGCATACCTTGCTCAAAACTATCCAAAGCTTGTTTATCACGAGCATATATATAATTTATTTCATAAATTCTGTAATCGGAAGTAAGAGTATTTATACGCTGCACATTTATGGTTGACGGAAGCCAATTCGTAGAAATATCAGTGGATTTTTGATTTACCTCCTGTAATTGCAGAACACTAAAATACCCAAGGCCGACTAAGGCCATGAGTAAAATAGCTGTCATGCAAATAAGTTTTGTGGATAAACGCATATACGTACACTACTCAAAAATAAGTTTCAAAATAAAAATTCCTGCTAAAATATAAGAAATAACACTGAGTTCCCTAGCTTTACCGGTTGTAAGGCTTAAAATAACATAGGTTAGTAAACCCCACATGATACCGTTGACTATACTATAGGTAAGCGGCATCATAATCAAGGTAAAAAAAGCCGGTATGGAAGTATGATACTCATTTAAATCAATTTGCTGAATGGGTGAGAGCATAAAAAGCCCTACCAAAATAAGAGCTGCCGAAGTAGCTTCTGCGGGGATGAGCAAAAATAAAGGCGAAAGAAAAATAGCAACGAAAAAAAGTATTGCCACAGTCAGTGCCGTAAGCCCTGTTTTACCGCCCTCAGCCACGCCACTGGCACTTTCCACATAAGTTACCACTGTGGAGGTACCAAGAATTGCCCCAAGTGTTGACCCCAAAGCATCGGACATAAATGCACTTTTTAAATTAGGGATTTCTCCTTTATCTGTCAGTAAACCTGCTTTGGTCACAATACCGATAAGCCCGCCCATGGTATCAAAAAGATTAGTAAAAAGTATTGCAATAATGATAAGTAGCATATCAATGCTTAAAACCTGATGCCATTCAAATTGCCAAAAAGTAGGTGCAAGGCTTGGGATGGAAAAAAACATGGACGTATCAAAACTGGCAAGTTTGGTAACACCAAGGGGTATGCCAAGCAAGGTTGCAGTTACTATCCCGTATAAGAGCGCACCTTTTACCTTATAGCACAATAAGATTCCAGTAAAAATTGTACCAAAGATAGCCACAATAACCCCGGGATTTTTTAAAGAGCCGGCAGTAACCAAGGTGGCTGGATTAGCTATCACAATACCGGCCGTTTTAAGACCGATAAAGGCGATAAAAAGCCCTATCCCCACAGAAATAGCATTTTTTACGCTGGGTGGTATGCTATAAATAATGGCTTCACGTAAGGTACTGAGTGAAAGAAGGATAAAGAGCAACCCCTCCAAAAAGACCGCAGTGAGCGCAAATTGCCAAGAATACCCCATACCAATAACCACGGTAAAAGCAAAAAAAGTATTTAGTCCCATGCCGGGAGCAAGAGCAATGGGCAAATTTGCAAAAAAAGCCATGCCCATGGTTGCAAAACCGGAAGTAACGGCAGTTGCCACAAATACAGCGGAGGCATCCATACCAGCTTGACTCAAAATATTTGGATTTACAATCAAAATATATGACATGGTCATAAAAGTTGTTATGCCTGCCAAAATTTCAGTGCGAACATTTGTTCCATACTTGGAAAGTGAAAAAATTTTCTCTAGCATCTTTCAATCCTTAATTTAAAGTTACCATAAAATAAAGCATTGTAATTGAATTTTGTACACAATATTGTACTATGCATTTCTGATTTGCAAGTCATACTTGACAAACATTGAACCTAGAAACTAAATAACAAGCTTCATTCTTTAGCACTTGGATTCTAGTCAGCATACCATGACATGTCAATAACAAGGTCAAAATTAGCCCATCTTGGTATTTTTTAATTATACATTTTTTTACATTTGGTCTTCATTTCA
>CAYJHV010000074.1:0-6987 GCA_964369825.1 uncultured Desulfovibrionaceae bacterium
CACGTTGCAAAACTTCCCAAGCGGTGGTGCCGTCATCAGCTTCCACCACATTATTAAAACCAAGTTGACGCAAAACATTGCGCACAATACGACGCATGGTTGAAAAATCGTCCACAATGAGCACACGCATATCCGGATTGTAAGGCATAATTTCCTCTCCTTTTCTAAATAGTTACATTAAATTTAATTTTTTTCATACATTTTTGCAAATTCGTGACGCAATCGCCTCAGTGCTTGTGAATGCAACTGTGAGACACGTCCTTCGGTGATTCCCATAACCTCAGCCACTTCACGCATATTCAGTTCGTCACTGTAATAAAGAGATAGTACCAGTTTTTCTCTTGGTGTCAATGTACTTATGAGGGGTATGAGCCGCTCGAGTAATTCCTTTTCTGCCGTCACTGAATATGGTTCGTCAGCGCTTTGTATGTCACTGAGGGTCATTTCATGGACGGCGTCCAAAGATACCATGAGTTGACTTTGTAAAGCTTCCAATCCTTGACGAACTTCTTGTAGTGTTAAACCTGTAATTTCAATAATTTCTTCTTCGGTGGCTTGGCGACCGTGGCTACGCTCAACACTGCGTAAAGCATTGTCAATTTGCCTGATTTTTTGGCGTAAAGGACGTGGAAACCAATCAAGTCTGCGTAATTCGTCGAGCATGGCTCCACGAATGCGATTGCCGGCATAGGTATCAAAACGTACCCCAAGTTGGGGTTGAAACTTGCCAAGAGCTTCCATAAGTCCCAAGGTTCCGGCACTGATTAATTCATTGAGAGATACCGTTTTGGGCAATTTTGCCTTGAGGCGAAGGGCAAGAAAGCGAATTTTCGGTGCGTAGTGTCGAACAATACTTTCTTGCTCTAGCGGCAAAAAATCGCACCAAGAAGAATGTCCCTGCTCCATGGCTTCCCAAGGCGGAAGTGAATGCTTGTGGGCGTTTGCTTCTTGCATAATCTCTCCTTACTTTCGGTAAAGATTTTATTTTCTTTACATATTATTAAATATACTGCTTGTGCTTTATTGTTGAAATAAAAGTTTTTTCCAGAAAAATTTAATGTTTCCGTCAAGGCGTTTGGGAGCTTCCCAATCTAAAAGGGCATGTGCCACTTCCACTACAGCTTTGGCAGCTGCGGAGTTTGGATCGTTAACGCACAGCGGTAATTGTTGCACCACCGATTGGCGTACTGTGGTGTCTCGAGGGATAATTCCCACAAGATCCAAGGATACACCACTTAAAAAATGTTCACAGGCTTGATGCAAGCGGCTAAAAACCACTTTTGCTGCTCTTGTATCGTGTGCCATATTCACAACCACTTTAAAGCTTTCCACACCATGATTGGTTTTGAGAACTTTTATAAGCGCATAGGCGTCGGTGAGTGAAGTAGGTTCGGGCGTCAATACAATGATACGCTCTTGAGCTGCAAGATTAAAATAAAGCACATTGTCATTGATGCCTGCTCCTGTATCCACAAGCATAAAATCCACTTCTTCTTCCAAAACATCAACAGCGTCCAAAAGCTCAAGTTTTTGCCCTGTATCAAGGGCAAGCATTTCACTCATGCCCGATGACGCCGGTAAAATGGAAAATCCATAAGGCGTTGGGAATAAAATATCTTTTATGGCTATATCATCATGGAAAAGATGAAATAAATTTTTTGTTGGTGTAAGACCGAGTAATACATCAACATTGGCTAAACCAAGGTCGGCGTCAAGCAAGACAACTCGCTTACCAAGTTTTGCCAATTCCACCGAAAGGTTTACAGCAAGGTTTGTTTTACCAACCCCACCCTTACCGGAAGTTAAGGAAATGACCAATGGAAATGTATCTTGCATAAAAATTCCCCTTATAAAACCCTATCATTATATTTTTACGTTATCGTTTGTGTTTGTTGCGCAGTGCGTGCGTTTGGTAATTGTCTTTTGAAAATGAGTCGCCATAAAAGCGAATCGGTGGCAACAGACAAAGTATCTCTTAATTCTGCCCCATAAGACAATGCCGATACGGGCAAATGACAAGATGCGGCTGCATTGACTATACTACCAAAGCTTATGCATTCGTCAAGCTTTGACCAAACAAGACTGGCCGCACCGTCAGGAGCATAGCGCTGTAAAAAATTTATAAGCTGTGCCCCATCGTAGGTGGGTGACAGTACAAGATGCGTTGCTTTTGTACCGGCAGAATTTCCCACTATTCCCAATTGAGCGTATTGCTCCTGCAAATACGAGTCAGTATTTTGACGGTCTTGTGTCAAATTTTGGACACGTAAGCTTGGTAAATCCACAAAAATTTTATCAGCTCCTGCGTGGGCAACCAATGCCTTTTTCATGTCATCATAACCTTGTGCTTCCACATAGCCAAAGTCTGAAAGTTCAGCCCAATGGCGTAAAACAAGCCTTCCATTGCCTCTTAAACAGTCGGCATTAATAAAGGCTATGCGGCAGCCGGGGTTTTGAGCCCTCAGGTGTAAGGCCATACGTAAGGCTGTTGTTGTCTTACCAACACCGTAGGGTCCTGTAAAGCAATGCAAGCGTTGTTCCCAAGCGGAGCTGCCCCAAGGGCTAATGGGAACAATTTCTCCCATGGATTGCAATACAGAATCTTCCGGGCTTGCCAATAAGCGCCGATATAATTCAAGAATAACTACATCTGAGACCCCTTCACGTTGCAAATATTCAAGTGCCACCCTTTGACGAGGAGATAGTCTTTCCATTTGGATTGAAGGCTTCATCAGCGCAAACAAATGATCTTTTATCTGTAACCACTCCTTATGCCATTCTGCCCAACCGACGGGATTTTGACTATAAGTGGGTCTTATGTCAGCTTTTTGACTCTCTTGTACATAGTTCGCCGCTAATTGCTTAACCAGCTGACTTGGTGAAAGTTGCTTTTCTTCACTGCGCTTTTTATTTGCCACATCTTTTTTGGGCTTCAAGTGCCCTGCCGTAGCATAGGCATTATTGGCGGCGGCCTTGGAAGCTCCGGCAGCCGGAGCAATATCGTCCGGTGGTATATTGCGCTCGACACCGGCGGTCACTTCATAGAGGCGTTGACCATTATCGGTGAAACTGCGATTACTCAAAATAATGGCATCTGCTCCCAACTCATCTTTGATTTGAGCTAAGATATCTTGAGTATTGGTTCCTGTATATGTTTTTATTTGCATTATTCAATCCCCACTGTGCCTACTGATTGTAGATGTATATCCGGCGGTATTTCAGCTTGAGAAATAACCGGAACTGCCGGTAAAAAGCGCGTAATGAGTTGAGCCAAGTGTGGACGAATAACCGGTGAGGCAAGGAGTACGGGTTGACCCTCGGCCATAACGGCATTTTCCACTGCATTATTGACACTTTGAATAATTTTTTGTGCCACCACCGGATTAAGCGATAAAAAGGTACCCCCTTCGGTTTGGCGTATACCTTCCTGTACGGTACGTTCGGTGTTTTGATCCAAGGTGAGCACGGAAAGTCCGCCGGTACTGTCCATATAAGGACGTACAATGGCTCTGGACAAACGCTCTCGCACATATTCTGCCAACAAATCGGCTTGTTTTATGGTACCGCCATAATCACCCAAGGTTTCAACGATGGTAAGCAAGTCGCGAATGGTAACATTTTCACGTACAAGTATTTGCAATACTTTTTGCACCACTCCCAAGGGAAGAGTTCCGGGCACAAGTTCTTCCACTGCCTTGGGATAGTTTCTTGACAAGGTATCAAGTAGACCTTGTACCGCTTGCCTATCCAAGAAGTCACTGAGGTGTTTGCGGAATATTTCCGTTAAATGTGTGGCTATAACCGTTGCCGGATCAACAACTGTATAGCCGGCAAGCATGGCTTCTTCCTTATGCGATTCCGGAATCCAAAGTGCCGGAAGATTAAAGGCCGGCTCTCTTGTTTCAATGCCTTTAATTTGTGTGGTGGCATTGCCGGGATCCATGGCCAAATAATGGTCAACCAAAATTTCTGCCGAAGCCACTTGATTGCCTTTGATAAGCAAAGCATACTGACCGGGCTTTAATTGTAAATTATCTCGCAAGTGCAAAGCAGGAATAACCACCCCCATATCCAAAGCAAATTGCCTGCGTATGGAGCGAATACGTGAAAGTAAGTTTCCGCTCTGCTCTTCATCTACCAATGGAATAAGTCCGTAACCCACTTCCAATTCAAGAGAATCAAGGTGTAAAAGTGCTTGCACTTCTTCAGGTGTATCTGCCGTGCCCGAAGGCTTTGCGCCTTTTTTACTCTTGGTATTTTTTACGTCTTCTGCTTCTTCATCTTTGGCTGTCAGTCTGGCAGCTACAAAGGTGAGAACAGAAAGAATCAAGAAAGGAATGGTAGGCAATCCCGGTACGAGGGCAAAAATCAACAATACCAAGGCTACCATTTGCAAGGCTTTGGTATTGAAGGTCAATTGCGCCATAAATTCTTCACCCATCTTGGCTTCGGCAGCAGCACGAGAAACCAAGATACCTGTGCCGGTGGACACAAGAATGGATGGAATGGTAGAAACAAGACCGTCGCCGATGGTAAGCAAAGAATATGTGGTAAGAGCAGAACCCCACGCCATATCTTTTTGCACCACACCGATAATAATACCACCAATAAGGTTAATCAAAGTAATGAGTAAGCCTGCATTCACATCGCCGGAAACGAATTTACAAGCACCGTCCATGGCACCATAAAAGTCTGCTTCTTTACGCAAAGCATGACGGCGAGAAGTGGCTTCTTCTTCATTAATGAGTCCGGCATTTAAATCAGCCTCAATGGCCATTTGCTTACCGGGCATGGCGTCCAAGGTAAAACGTGCGGCCACTTCCGCAATACGGGAAGTACCGGAAGTGATAACAGTTTTGTTTAAAATATATAATATGGCAAAAATTACCGCCCCCACAACATAACTGCCGCCCACCACAAATTCACCAAACGCTCTGATAACATCACCTGCCGCATCGACGCCTTTTTCACCATTAAGTAAAATAAGCCTTGTGGAAGAAACGTTTAAGGCAAGACGTAAAAGAGTTGTTACGAGCAGTAAAGATGGAAATATGGAAAATTCCAAGGGACTGGTCATGAACATGGTGGTAATGAGTACGAGCAAGGAGAGCGAAATACTCACTGTTAACATAAAGTCCAGTAAAAAAGTGGGTAAAGGAATGAGCATCATAAAAAGAATAAGCACAACCCCACCGGCGAGCAAAAAATCCCCGTGTTTGGCAAAGCGTTGGTAATCAAGCTGAGGTAGTGTAGCCATTTTTATGACATCCTTCTTTTTGGGTTATGAGGCAAAAATTGCATGGTCAAAATTATTATCCAAAAAAACTTATTTATCTTTTCGGCATCTTACCTTGCATTTTCCAAATACTTGCAAGAATGGCGGCCGTTGTTTTGTATAATTCCTCGGGAATCATATCTCCTATCTCAACACTTTTATACAAAGCCCGTGCCAAAGGAACATTTTCACGAATGGGCACACGATGTTCACGAGCAATGTCTTTTATTTTTTCAGCCAAATGATCGGCCCCCTTGGCCACCACAATGGGTGCCGGAGCCTCTTGAGTATTGTAATAAATAGCCACAGCAAGGTGGGTTGGGTTAGTGATGACAACGTCGGCTTTGGGGATGTCTTGAAGCATACGTCTTTGCATCATGGCCATCATTTTTTGTTTTTGCTGAGCCTTGATTTCCGGATCCCCTTCCGCTTGCTTATGTTCATCTTTCACTTCACTTTTTGTCATTTTCAAGCCCTCATAATAAGAATAACGGCTTTGCCATATGTCAAAAACAGCAATGGCTCCCATGGGTATGAGGGTATAATATACCATACTGAAACCGGTATTCAGCATGTAAGCAATCACCACGTTAACATCTTCATGAAACATGGGTAAAAAATTTTCCGATTCTTGATAAATAATAATGCCCGGAACAATTCCAATCACTGCGGCAAAAAGCAAGCTCTTGAGCAAACGGAAAATGGTTTGCGGCGAGACGAGCATGTTCTTTAAGGCTTTTATGACATTAAATTTTTCCCATTTGGGTTGAAAAACTTCCAATGTCCAAAGTTTTCCCACTTGTAAACGTAAGCAAAGCCAAGCAGCAAAACCCAAAAAAAATAAAACCGGCAACATTATTATGGCCAAATGAGATGAAACCCAAATGATTAAGCTATAAACACTTTCAGGATCCGCTTGAAATTCATAAGACCGTGTAAGAAAGTGTTTGTACAATTCCATCACTTCCGTGCCCATGGTTTCGATCCAAAAAAAAAGTGCAATAAGTCCGGCAACCAGACTGATTAACTTGCTGGACTCCTGAGATTTGGGTACATTTCCTTTTTTGCGACTTTTATCAATATGTTTTTGTGTCGCATCTTCGGTTCTGCTGGGATCTTCTTGTTTACCAAACATGGACTTAACCCTTAAGTTTTAAATTGTATTTTTAAATCAAAAACGAAAAGTAATTTCAGTATTTTACGCACCTACTTCCCAAATGGACTGGCAATTTGTAATAAGTTACTGAGCATAGCTTCCATACGGTAAATATATGCCTCCATATACTCTGACATGATAATCAGTAACATACCAAGGAAAAAAAATCCTGAGCCTATTTTTGCGGGAAAGCCAATGTCCATAATATTAACTTGCGGAGATGCACGACTAATTAATGCCAGCGCCAGCTCCACAAGAAAAAGTGCCGTCATGACAGGTGCCGCAATTTTTAATGCAATAATAAAAAGTTGCGTTGAAAGATTAAGTACTTCTGCCAGCAACATATTGCCAAGCACCAACCCTCCGGCAGGAATAAGTTTAAACGTCATGGCAAAGGCTTGTAACATATATAAATGCCCGTCAAGAGCCAAAAATGTAAGCGTTGACACCATCCATAAGAAAAATGCCGTAATACCTGTTTGGTTGCCGGTAAGAGGGTCGGCAAAGCTAATCATGGTAAAACCCATTTGGAAACCAAAAAGCTCACCGCCGGCTT
>CAYJHV010000075.1:0-6819 GCA_964369825.1 uncultured Desulfovibrionaceae bacterium
ATATAGGAAAGACAGCCGGAGATTTACAAATTCATCGTTCAAGCCTTTATTATAGATTAACTCGTATTGAGGAGATTACTCATTTGTCACTCAAATCAGGATTGGATCGCCTGCTTTTACATCTTGAAATCAAACTTTGGCATTTATACGTCAATGAATACGGTCAAATGAAAAAATAGTAACTTTGACTTGCTCTAAGCATATCTTCATAAATATTCGATAAATAAATTTATTATAACTTATTAAATAATAAGAACAACAGTAAATTTCATATATTTATGAAGTATGCCTTTTGCTTATTATCACTGCAAATCAAACTTACTGCTTCACATAATCTCCTTTAAATGATGCACCTTCAGGGCAATTCATGTCAACATCACTTCCGGAATAGTAAATATAAGCAGCTTTGGGAGTAAAAAGTACATAAAAATCATTTTCTGCTTGGTTTGAAACTTGTATCCAACCTTTGTTTAAGGCACCAATGCCTTGAAAAGTGCAAGCTTGCCCTTGAGCATTATGTGCCGAACCCTGGACGGTTAAGGTACCATCGTGTGAAGAAATGGAAAAACTGGAAGATTTTCCATTATAAGTACCGGCACTTGGTACAACGGCTGCAATACGTAACAATACGGCATTACGCTCTTCTGTGGCCTTGGTATACGCTTCTACCGTGGACATTGTTTTGGAAAGTTTGGCAACTTCAGCGGCTTGTTCACCGTCTGTCCATTTTTTTTGCCATTGCGAAAGACGTTTATGCTGTTCCGGAGTAATGCGAGTTTCTAAGAGATCAATGGTAGCATTGAGCAAAGCATTTGCCAACACATAGGGCGGATGATTGGCAAGTTTATTTTCCGGCGTATCAGATATCTGCTCATTTGCTTGTGTATTTTGTGTGACACTTATGTCTTTACGCACAGTCATATTGGTAGCAGAGGCAGCATACTCATGGGAAAATAGAATAAATGTAAACACACAAGAAAAAAGTATCATATTTTTTTGTTTCATACAGCTTCTCCAAAATTATTCAAAATACACATGGGCAAATATTACTATTTCAAGAACTACGGAACGTTAAATATCACTGTGCTTTTATAAAATTTTATATGCAGTGCCACATGTCATAGCGTATAAGCACCTCAAACCAATGCCTAAAAGTAACAAAAAAGTAAAGTAATTTAAAGCACATTTCATAGTGTAATTTTTGATTTCTTCAAAACAATGAACTACAAAAAATCAAAAATAGGGGAAAATGCTATGCTTTGAGACAAAAAGAAAAGATATTTAAAAGATTGTTGATATAATGAGTAAGTAATTTGTATTATTTATGAAAAAGTTTTAGATATTCAGTGACTTCTTGAGGGGTATTGAGGTTGTCAAACGCACTTCCCCATTCATACTCTTTGTACATAACACGATTTTGGCATTGTGGCGGAACTATGTGCCACAGTCTACGCTCTTGAAATTTACCGGTCATATCCATATGTAATTGAGCTCGAGAGTGAACTTCCCAGATGGCGCACAGTCCTTGAAAAAATTGTTTTTCTTCTTGGTAATAAGCAGTAACTCTGCAAAGGTCGTTTTGGGGCAGGTTCTGTGATTTTTCTTTGTTTACGGTATAATTGCGTGCGTCGATTAATCTTTTTAGCACTTGTTCGTTTAAACTTGGCATGTCGCAAGCTATAACCAAAATAGCCGCAAGCCCATGCTTGTATGCATGTTCCAATGAAGAATAAATACCTCCCAAAGGTCCTATATTTTCGTAAATATCATAAACACAAGGATAGTCTATCAAAGGCGCATCTTGCCGGCAAGAAACCCACACTTGCTTACACATACTTTGTAAAAGTTGTATATTTTTTTGCAAAAAAGATTTGCCGTCGTGATCAAGGAGAAATGCCTTGTCCTTGCCCATTCGCGTGGAAAGACCGCCTGCAAGTACTACACCTCCGATATTTTCCTGTATCTCCATAAAAAAATGAGTGGCTCTTAAAATGAACGGATTTCGAGCATGGCACGAATGGACGAAAGATAGTTTTTGAGTATGGCACCGGAAGGATTGAGAAAACCTAAGTGTACGGTACGCATAAGCCCGACCAAGGATGATGCTAAAATGCAAGCAGTGTCTTTGGGATGTAAATCTTGGCGAATATGCCCTTCACTTTGACCTGTTTCAATGAATTGCTGAAAGTTCTCCTCTAAAAGTACAAAAAGTTCACGTACATGTTGAAAGGCTTTGCTGTCAAGCTCTCCATAACAACCGGGTGCATCTCTTAAAAGCAAGGCAAAATCCGCACTGTTTTTGCGTACAAAAGCATAGCAAATTTGCGTGGCAGAAAGCAAACGCTCAAGAGCATTTTCTCCATCAAGCATTTTAGTATATTGATATACCTCTTGCAACATTTTTTGACGCAAACGTAATACCAAGGCAATAAACAACTCTTCCTTGCTTTTAAAGTGTCGAAAGATAGTTCCTTCGGCAACGCCGGCTTCTTGAGCCAAAATAAGTGTGGAGGTGCGTGCATAGCCACGCTGTGCAAAAAGCCTTGCTGCCGCTTCTAAAATAATTTCTTTTTTCATTCTAAGCCTTTGTTAAAATAAACCATAAATGCATATGACTTTTGAGTCAAAATAAGTCGAATAATGCTTGCCCTAAAAATCATCGTTAAGAGGTTGATTTTCTTTGCTTTCAATTTCAGCCATGCGAGCATTTTTAGCTGCCTCTTGCTTACGCTCACGTGTTCCCTTGGGCTTTAAAGCTTCAAATTCACTGCTTCGTTCTTGTTGTCTGCAAAAAACCAAAAAACCCGTATGGGCAATCATGCGGTCATTGGGGCGCAATCGATCTGCCACCGGTTTCCAATGCCTTATTAAGAGTTCGCACACTTCTATTTCATCAAAAGGACGTGTTTCAAAAGCAAGCAAGAGCTTACTCACTTGATCTACCGTTGGTAACAAAAAAGCCAAAGCAGCTCCCGGTCGAACGGCTTTGAGTACATGATCTAAATAATCCCATGGAGTGCGCACATCCAAAAACAGGGCATCGGCATTTTGCAAATCAAAACCTTCTGCAATATCACGATGGTGCAAAGTAACATTTTCACCAACGCCTGCCCAATCAAGATTGCGGCGTACTAATTTATGAAATTCCTCTCGTGCCTCGAAACTGTGTACATGACCGGTTTTTCCGGAAAACCATGATAGACCGAGGGTTAAAGCACCCGAACCTGAACCGGCTTCGATGACGGTACGCCCTTCGCCTACGCCAAGTCGCATACATATATAGGCTATATCTTTTGGATAAATAATTTGTGTCTGCCTTTTGACGCCTTTTAGTAAGTCATGTAAATGCACTTGTTGCAAGCGAATGGGAATGCCAAGGGATGTTTTTACCTCAGATCCATATTCAGCTTCTGCCACAGCCTGCATGGACAAAATACCATGGGCACTGTGCCAATCTTGACCTTCTTCAACACGTTTAAGATGTTTTTTTCCCTTAGGAGTCATAAAAATTACAAGTTGTCCGTAAGCCGGCATGATAATCCTTTATAAGTAGTTAAAGTAATATTTTAATAAAAATTGCCCATGGGCGCTTGACCTGAGCCATAAGGACTTGGAGGCGGCGCACTTTCATAAGGTATCGCCTCCGGAGCACCATAGGGAGCACCATACGGTACAGCTTGTGGCGCACCATAGGGATTAGCAGTGGGCGCACCTGCCATGGTTGGCGAATAGGTATCGTCTTGCGGTTCGGTGTACACCATATGCGCCGTACCTTCTTGAGGCTCATTCACTCTAAAACCAAGCCCATTTGAAACATACACAGTGCTTGGCTTCACAAAGTCTTCTTTGGGATACAAGTACTCTATGCGTTTACGATATTCCACAAAACCCGGTAAAGCAGTGGAACCGCCTGTCACCTTGCGCCCGAGGGATTGTAATTGATCGTAGCCAATATATACAGTTGAAACCAATTGCGGTGTAAAACCAATAAACCACACGTCTTTTTCATCATTGGTGGTACCGGTTTTGCCGGCAACAAATTTATTTAAAACTCTAGCCTTGGTGGCCGTTCCGGAAGTGACAACTTTTTTTAATAAAGACGACATAATGTAGGCATTTTCAGGACTTACGGCTTGCCAATGTTCCGGTTCTTGTTTGTAAATTTCTCTTCCGTTCACGTCTTTAATGGATGTGATGATGCGTGGTCTTGCAGCCCAGCCTTGATAAGCAAAGGCGGTATAAGCCTGTGTCATATTCAGAGGCGATACAGCCACAGCACCAAGGCTTACGGTCAATGAATTGGGAAATTCAGGCGTAAAACCCAAAATTTTTGCCCTATCAATAACTTTTTGTAAGCCAATATGATTTGTTACTGCCACCGTGCACACATTTCTGGAAAGCGCCAATGCCGTGGAAAGTTGAATGGGACCTTTAAAGCTTCTGTCATAATTTGACGGAGTCCAATAACGATTGGTACCGGGAATGAGAAAGGATTGCGGTACGTCTGGAATCATGGTGGCAGGCGTAAAACCTTCATCAAGAGCTGCCGAATACACAATGGGCTTAAATGCCGAGCCCGGTTGTCTTTCACTTTGAATGGCACGATTAAAATGGCTTGGGCCAAATTCATAGCCGCCAATGAGTGCCACCACATCGCCGGTAATAGGTTCTATGGAAACGAGCGCACCTTGTGCCACAGGCATTTGTTGCAATGCCAAATTAACCGGTACGCCTTCTTTCACTCCATCGGGGTTAAAGGTAGGCTCGGCAATAAGCATTTGCCCGTCCTTGAACTCTTCTTTTCCCTTGCTTTCAGGCTGAGACACCCAGATAACATCGCCCACTTGCAAAACATTGCGTGCATCATTGATGCGATAACCTTTATTTAATTTAGGATTAATGTGCCGTGCCCAAGACATGCTTTTTAACCCCACAAAGCCCACGAAGCCGGAACCAAGTCCCACAGTGGCCCCTTTTTGTTCCACCTTGGTCACCAGCGCACGCACCCAAACACCGCCAATAAGGTCATAAGGAGAAAATTTCTTCTTTTTAAGATAAGCTGCTACTTGCTCTGTAGGTATTCTTTCCACAGGTCCACGATAACCTTGACGTCTTGCAAGTGTTTCAAGAGCAGAACGCAAACCAAGAGATGCCGCCTCTTGATGTATGGGGTCCATGGCAGTTGTTACCGTAAGCCCCGCTTCATAGACATAGTCAGCACCATGTTTATTGCTCTTTATGCCCATGATATCCATATTTTCTTTGCTGAAGAATTCAATGAGTAAGCGACGCACTTCTTCCATGTACCAACCGGCCGCTCCCATTTGCGCTTCGGGCATGGTCCAGTAAACCAATGGTTCGGCAACAGCTTGTTGATATTCCGCTTCACTTATCCATTTGAGTTCACGTAAACGCCCTAAGACATACATTTGCCTTGCTTTGGCAGCTTTTGGCTTGCGAAAAGGATTGTAACGGCTCGGAGCCTGCGGCATACCGGCAAGCAAAGCACTTTCGGCTAAGGTTATATCTGTGGCATGTTTACCAAAATAAGTACGGGCGGCAGCTTCGATACCATAAGCTTTTTGCCCAAGAAAAATTTGATTTAAATAAACACTGAGGATTTCATCCTTGGTCAGTTCTTTTTCCAATCTGTATGCCAGCACCGCTTCCTTGAGTTTACGTTTATAGCTTTTTTCGGGAGTAAGCAAAATCTGTTTGATAACCTGCTGCGTAATGGTACTGCCGCCTTGTGTACTGCGACCGCTCTTAAAGTTCACGATGGCAGCACGAATAATGGCCATGGGATCAACGCCCACATGCTGATAAAAGCTGTCGTCCTCAGCGGCCAAAAATGCCTTGGTAATATGAGGCGACATTTCATTAAGCGGTACCATAAAACGCTTTTCATTAAAAAGGCTGCCAAGGGGAGCTCCATTACGATCAAGTACGGTGGTAGCTTGCGGTGGGTGAAAGTTTGCCAATGATTCAGTGGTTGGCAAATCGCGAGCTGCCCAATAAAAAAGACCAACAACCCCCACAATACCTACAATACCGCCAAAGCATATGAGTACCAAGAATGACAAAAATATATTCTTGAAAAATTTTGCTATAATCATAGTTAGTTACCTTTTTCGTGTTCAATGTCCTCTGTTAGCAATTTTTTGTCTCAAACTCAAGTGAATATTTTTTTGAAGCAAAATTCATTCCAAACGGCAACAGAACAACATGCTCTCAGCGTTATTTTATAATAATTACGCTAACAACTTTGTCATCATACTTTTAAAAATAATTTTGCGCAATACAAGTTTTGTCGTAGATAACTTATTGAAAAATTAAATATTAAAATCTAACAGCGAGAAAAAACATTATTTCGCCTTGACAGTCTCACCATCAATAATACAATATTAATTTTCTTTGGCTTATTATTCACAAATAACACAGTTAATTTAAATTTGGAGTTTTGTATGTCTATAAAAGTCTTTAGTATAGGTCCTTTGGAAACAAATTGCTATGTGGTGTATCAGGACACCGAGGATGCTAAAAAAACGGCTGTGGTTGTGGATCCGGGTGGTGACCCACGCCCGGTGATTAAATTTTTGGAAAGTGAAAAAATGAACTTGGCCGGCATATATTTGACGCATTTGCACTTTGACCATTTATACGGGGTTGCAGATTTACACAGTGCCACTGCCGCACCTATTTTTGCGCCGGCTGAAGACGCTTTTTTATTGGAAACTGAGTCCGGTAAGGGGGGCATGTGGGGATTTCCGCATGTAAAACATTTTGATTTTTCTCCTTTAACTGAGGGAGAGCATCAGG
>CAYJHV010000076.1:0-6817 GCA_964369825.1 uncultured Desulfovibrionaceae bacterium
AGCTCTCAAACAGATTTTTGGCACAGTAAAGTATAAGGGCAATGCTTGCAAGATTCAGATTTTTTAGGCAAAAATTCCTCGGTACACTGCAAATGCCGCACAACAAAACTCAAAACTTCATTGATGCGAGTATTTATAATCATTTGCCTGTCGTGAAAATCAATATTTTTCATAAAATAAAGCTCATCCCCATTCACTGCCAATGAAATAAAAGCGGCATCAAGAATATGGGCATTTTCCCCATAATGATTTTTGCAAAGATAAAGATAGGCAGGCAATTGCAAGGAGGGAAAAGCATTACCAACCCTTGTAAAAAGGTCTTCTTCTTGCTCCTTAGTTGCAACATTTTCCATATTTTCGGCGTTGGGAGTCCAAGCATTTATGTCGGTAAAAAGTTGCATATCCATAAAAGCTTGCCCGCCCTTTGCCGTCACATTTTTGCCGGTTTTATAATCAAGTACCAGCAACCCCGAATGTGCTGTCTTATTGCACAGATGTTGCTCACGTCTATCCACTCTATCCACAATACCTTTAATGCAAAAATTTTCGCCATAGTAACCGCTTATGGGCGCAGAAAGTTCGCTCTCCAAAAGTTCGATGTGCGTAAACCCGGCAGTAATGTATTTTTTTTGTGCTTCCCAAAAATTTTCAAGGCGCAAAGGAACTGCCATTTGCAAAAACATCTTTCTTTGCGCTGACAAAGTGATTTGCAATTCACTGTTGTCAAAGTGTACCTTAAAAACATCCATAAGATATTCAAGGCTTAATTCTTCCAATTTTAATTTTTTTGAAAGCCAAGGTCTGAAAGCAATTTGTAAAACTTCATGTAAAAATTTCCCCACACCTGAATGATCGTCACCTTCATTCACTTCTTCCGGCGGTTTAAAAGCATATAAATGTTGCCATGCAAAGCGCAATGGACAGCTTAAATAATCATTTAACTTTGAAGGTGAAATACCTTTAGTGAGCAGATTATTGATTTTTTCTCGCAATGCAGAATTTACTTTTATACTTTGGCTTACAAGCTCAAAGGGATAAATGGGGCAAGGTACCGTAAATAAAGGAGCTTGATTTTTTTCAATGATACGTCCCAATTGCTTCTCTTCTTCCCACAAATAAGAATCCACAAAGCGACTGCGAGATTTTTTATTGTCGAGCAATTCTGAACCGGGAGAACCTTCTTGCCAATAAAAATACACATGCTTTGCCGAGGCCAGCAAGCGGTGCAAGGTATGCGCCACAACGTTTTCGCGCTCCTGCAAAGCAGGTAAACCAAGAACTGTGCGCAAGGATTCCGGCAACAAAGGGTCGGTGGGGCTAAAGCCCGGCAATGCATTGTCAATGGCATCAAGTACAAAGACATTTTCAAAATGCAAAAGCCTTGTTTCAAGCATTCCAAGTATTTGCAATCCGGTGATGGGATCTGCCTCAAAAGGTACACGTTCGGCTTTAATGCATTGCCTGCACAGTGCGAAGAGCGTTGATTGCGCCAAGGGTTCTTGCGCAAGGCAAGAAAATTTCAATGCCGGAATCACATGATTCACTAGCCTATACATACTTTCGGCATCAAAGGCATAACGCTCAAATGCTTCCGTACCTGCGGACAGCAGCAATTGACAAAGATTGTATAGGGCATCGCCAAGGTCCATAGCAGTGCTGATTTTTGCAAAATCCTCCACAAGGCAGGTGAATAATTTCTGCAAAAGCGGTAAGGAGTCGGCGGTAAAAAATGCATGCAATTGCCAAGAGCGCATTAAACCCTCGATACTTACAAAGCGTTGACCTTTACGAATAATTTTTTCCAAAATAGCAAGCTCAGCTTGAATGGAACGTGCATTTTCCCCATGAATATCTTGTATTGCCAACATTTGCACAAAGGGATGTCGCAAACATTGCAAAAATAATCGCCAAGGGTACAAACGCTCGGCATTTCCGTCATATTCATGCTCTTGCTCTAAATTTTGCTCATATTTGTCCTGCTCCGGTAGATTTTCCCATGAAAAGCGTGCTTGTTCTTGCATTAACATCAGCAATTCAATCAATGAAAATAAAGCTGATTTTTCCAGTGGATAGCCCATGGACACGTTAAAATCGATTTTTGATGGAAGATGATGCAAAGTAGGCACAAGCAAACTTGGTGAGGTTAAAACAACAGCGGCAGTGGCTTGTTCTTTGCATATTTTATCATTTGCTATGCCAATTTCCTCTAAAAGAGGCGTACAGACCGTTTGCAATTTTTCTTGCAAAGCAAGTAATTGGGAATGCACGTCATGGGCAGCAATAAAATGCATGTGAGCTTTATTCCCGGAAGGTTGCACAGCAAGCTCACATGTTGCTTTCCAACGCTTTAACCACATTGCGTGTTCTTGGCAGGCAAAATGCTCTCCACCTTCAACTTTAGCCAATTGGGGATCGGAATGAATGAGAATGTGCGCTCCTTCCTGCCATAAAACCTTGAGTAACACTTCTTCACTGTGGTTTAAGGCATTAAAACCTATCAGAAAAACATGCTGATTTATGTCGCTTTGTGTTTGCAATAACAAAGGAATGTGCCTTTCTTTGCTTTGCAAGGCAGTGGCAAGGCGCAAAGCATTCAGCCCTTCGGTGGTAAAACCTTCTTCGTCTAATATGTCTAAATAGCAAGTGAAAATATCTCCCAATGCTGCCAAAAGCTCAGCCGCCACAGGCGAAACTTCATCCTCGGTATGAGCAATATTGTGTACCGGCGACAATTGCTGCATACACTCTTCAAAAAGTGCAAAAAGACGCAAACCCCAAGGTAAAAAATGTGCCAAATCCAGTCGGGCAAAGGCATTAAAGGTAGATGAAGCGTCAAAATTATCCGTGTGCCCTCCCCTCACTCCCTGCCGTAATTGCTCAATGGTCTTGTAAAGCAAGTACACGCCGTCAAGTTCTGTGGCCATGCGACACGATTTTTGTTCTTTTTGTAAACCCTGAACACCAAGATCAAAGTAAGTCATGGTCTCTTTTATGGTCAACATACGAGGTAAAAAACATGGTCTTGGCATATGGGTAGACAGTAATTCCGTCAAATAACGACGAGGTCGACTGTGCGGCATAATAATACTCACACGTTCCAAATCATTGTCACAAACTTTTGCTATATATTTTACCACTTCCGGTAAAAAAGATTTATCCCAAGGAAAAAGATGAAAGGGTCTTGGCACTGTACTATTCTCCTTGCCACTGCGGAGCCTGTAAAAGTTCTGAAAAAGCTGATGCTTGTACCATACGGCATTGCTGCAAATCAAGATAGATGAGCACACCTTCGGTCTTGGTATTTTTTGCTATATTATTCAAAAGTTGTATATATTTTTGTAATTGCAGTACGTGCCCTTGCTCAACCTTGCCTGTTTTGAAATCCATAAGTTTATAACCTTGTTCGGCTTTGAGCGGCGGCAATAACAAATCTATACGATACACAGGATTTTGCTTTGTTTTTCCGGCATATTCTTCGGGAGTATTCAAAATACTTTGCTCTGCAAGCCCATATTGAAACCAAGTATGCATATTCGGTAAACTGACACACCAAAGCAATTTTTCCGTAAGTTCCTGTGCCAAATCGGCAAAAAGTTCGGCAGAAAGTACCTTGGGCATGGCAAAAGTCTGAATCCCCATGCGTAAGAGCATATTCATATGCTGCCGTAACTGCTCCTGCCCCTGATTTGCATCACTTAAATAGTTCAATATTAAGCCATTTTTTTGCATCATTTCCAAGCAGTGATGCATAAGTAAACCCCTTTGTACGGGACTCAAACCATAGGCATCGGTATTTTCTGTGTGTAACAGCTCTTTCAAGGGTTCACGGTACACTTTTAAGCGTGGCTGCCAATCCAAAAGTCGAGGTGGGTTTTCACCAAAATCTTTTGCTACTGCCGGGCAAACAATGGAAGGAGAAAGTTGTTCCGCTATGGGTAAAGCTTCTGTAATTTTGGCATTTCCAAGGGTATAAGGCAAATCCATGCACAGCGTTTCAAAAAGCACATCAAGCCCTGCCGATAAATAATTGCCGCCTTTTTTTCCTTGGGAATGAGTATGAAACAGATGCAATTCTTCCTCGGCACGTGTACATGCCACATATAAAACAAACAATGATTCTAAAGCGTTCTTAACTTGAGCAGCATAATAGGCTTCGCCCACATATTTTTTTTGTGGCACAAGCACATGCAATTGTTCAACGGTATGTACCATAAAAGTTTTGTCATCTTGAATGTTAAAATTCATCCATGGCACAATAACCACAGGAAATTGCAAACCTTTTGACTTATGAATGGTAAGTATTTGCACAGCATTAATATTATTTGGTGTAGGAGTTTTTTCTTTTTTACCTTCCTTGTCCCATAACTCCAAAAAAGCTCCAAGGGTGGCAACGCCCTGCTCTTCCGCACTATGTACTATTTCTAAAAATCGCCGTAAAAATGTTTCGGCATTCTTAAAACGCTCGGGAATGTGCCACAAACGATACCATTCTTGTATGGAGGCATAAGGTGTGAGTATATTCGCCGAAGCATAAAACGGAGCAAAAACATGTTGCCAAAAAAGTGGCCATCTTTGCATAAACATCTTATATAATGGAAGGTCTTTTTCATTATGACTTATACGCCACATATGCAATTCTTCCAAGCTTGGGCAATGCTCCGTTGTACCGTCTTGCTCGGTATTATTGTCGCTTAAAATGCAACTGAGCATTTGTCCGGTAAGTATGCTCCAAAAAGCCAAATCATCTTCGGGACAATGTAAAAACTGCAACAATGCCACACTTTCACCGATGAGCGAGTGGGTATGCAGCAACAAACTGTTCTCGGTCATTGCCGGTATTTCCCATTGCAAAAGCCATTCGGCTACCATGGAAGCATGAGCTTTTTTGCGTACCAATATGGCCATATCGCTCCATTGATAACGCTCATTGAGACCTTTTTTTAATTTTGCGTGCAATCGCTCTTTGACGGCTTCTTCAAGTTCATTGGCAGTAAATGTATCGTCGCCCACATTCTCAATACTCACAAAACCACCGGCGGCGTTTTCCTTTACTTCTTGTTCAACACCTTGAAATGCCGTAGTAAGTTTTTCAACTCCGCTTTGTAAAATGACTTGTGGACAAGCTGCCCCCACAAGCTCAGTGAGTATATTTTCGGCTATTGTATGATTTTGTAATGGAGCAAACAGCAAATTATTGGTTTTAACGATATTTTCTTTACTGCGCCAATTGGTGGGCAAAGTTTTTTTGCTTGGAGTAACTTTATCAATGAGTTCTTCATGGCGAAAAACTTCTTCAAAAAGAGCCGAATCACCGCCTCTCCAACCATAAATGGCCTGTTTAACATCTCCCACAAAGGTCAAAGAGCCGCCACGAGAAAGAGCTTCTACCATGAGCGGACAGAGGGCATCCCATTGTTCTCTGCTGGTGTCTTGAAATTCATCCAGCAAAACATGGTGAACATTATTACCAAGACGGCAAAGAGCAGCAGATACCCCATGCTTAAAATCCAGAATTTCTTGAACATATCCTGCCATAAGACTGTAAGGTATTTTACCGTCCTTTTTTTGCAAAATAAAAATAACTGAAAGTATACGTTGTGCCAATTCCAAATAAGGATAAAATTTTAAAGCATCCTGCAAAATGTCATTGAGCATGGAAAGTTTAAGCGCAGCGGCCTTTAATTGCTCATAGGTACGCTGTGCCAATGCCGACGCCTTGCCTTTGCCGCTTTTGTTGATTAAATCGTCCAGACTTTCCTTGGAGGAAAAAGCACTATCTACCGCCGACATGTCCGCAAGTGTACATTTTATTAAATATTTCTTGGCATTGGCAGAAAGATGTAATTCTTCTTCAAGGGAAAGGGTATGCAATTTTTCACCGCTGGCAAAAAAATCTTTTCGTAAGCCTTCTAATTTTTCCTCTATGCTTTGGTAAGAGCTCAAAGGAGGCAAATCTTTGGCAAGCAATAATTCCACCAAGGGAAAAACTGCCTCCTCAATTTTATTGCCAAGCCCAAAACCACCGCCGGCAGAATGCATTAAAATGGAATGGCAAATGCTTTGCAAAATTTCCTGCATGTGTGCATCGCCGGCTTCTGCTTGCTCCAAAAGTGCTTCAAAAATAGGTAAACTGATTTCTTCCAAATGAAAGGAGCTTTCGAAATCCGGCGAAAAACCCATGGATAAAGCAGAGGTACGCACAATAAGATGCAACAAGCTGTCGATGGTACGAATATTTAAAGCACTGTAACCATGTAAAATGGTTTCAACCCAAGCATGAGCTTTTTCTTTACTCATGAGCCGGTCTTGTCGAGGTTTACTTTGTAATGCAATTTCTTTGAGACTTTTGAGAATTCTGTCCTTCATTTCTTGGGTTGCCAAATTGGTGAAGGTGATGGCCATGATATCGCCCCAAGAAAAATGAGCAGGAGTACCTGCCGCCGCAGTAGCTACAGTCGAAGAGGAACTAAGGCCACACTGCCACGTATGGGCATCAGCCTTACTTTGAGCAAGAAATTGCAAAAAACGTTGAGTTATCTCATAAGTTTTGCCGGAACCTGCCGATGCTTTTACTTGCTCCATTTTTGGCATATTATTGCTTTCCTTGTTATGTATTCACGTGATTGTAATTTCAGATTTTTCTGGGGGAAACCCCCTTTCCAAAAAACTTTCATACGCAATTTTTTATTTACTTCGCAAATAAAAAATTGCTCTAATAATTACTCTTTATATAAAGTATGAGTTGAGTTATAAAAACTTATGAAGCTTTTTTTCGTAGAAAAAAAGCGGAAAGCGCGTTTTGAAAGGGGGTTTGGGG
>CAYJHV010000077.1:0-6794 GCA_964369825.1 uncultured Desulfovibrionaceae bacterium
TCGAATACACGAGATTATACACCTTGCCGATGTAAATAAAGAAGGGCAATCGCACAGGGTAAATATAGGGTATTTAACAAATGACTGCAAGCTTTTGATATGTAGTCGGAAGTAATTTTAATTTGAAATTTACATTGGTAACTTACCTTTTGTTATGATATAAGTTTCTTACTCCGGTTCTAAGTCCAATTTGCGCTAATATGACTTATAGAATTAGAATCCGAATTAGTAGAATTTTAAGAACTTAAAGACTATAAACAGTATGTTATACCTGAGCAGCGAGCCCTTTATTTATGAATAAAGACAATACACCGAAACATATTACATTCACTGACAAAAAACCTGTGGAACAAAAACCCAAGCAGGCTTGTAAGCAGACTTTTGCCGACGACAATATTGAAGAAAGAAATGCACCAAGCTCTTCTGTTCGTTTGGTGTGGTTTTCTGCCATAGCGGTCACCATTTTGCTCACGTGGGCCGGCTTTGCACGCATTGACCAAATGGCACGAGGGCAGGGGCAGGTGGTACCCTCGCAAAGAATACAGCTTATGCAGAATTTAGAAGGCGGTATTGTTCAAGAAATCCCCGTTCGTGAAGGGCAAATAGTAGAAAAAGACGCCATTATTATGCGCATTGACAATGAAGCTGCCGGCAGTCAATACCGTGAAGCTCTTGTGCGCAGTTTGGAACTTGCTGCCGGTATTGCTCGACTTGAAGCCCTTATTAAAGGCACAGACCCCAAATATCCTGCGCAAGTGCTTGAAAAGAAACAATTGGTTCAAAGGCAAAATGAATTGCTTCATGCGGAACGCAAACAAAATAATGCCGAGTTACAAGTTCTTACACTGCAAAGCGAAACAAAACAGCGTGAAGCCGACGAACAAAAAGAATTAAAAAAACAAGCCGAAGCCAGTAAAAAAATTGTTCAAAGACAAAGAGATTTGGCATTGCCGGCTTTACGTGCCAAGGCCTATTCTGAAGTGCAGTTTTTAGATATTGAAGCAAAATTACAAGCATTAAAAGCAGAGCTCGCCGGTTTTGAGCACTCCATCCCTCGTCTTGAAGCTGCCGCCAAAGAAGCTAAAGAGCGCCATACTTTACGTAAAGCAGAGCTTGAAAATACCTATCGTCAAGAATTAAATGAGTTGCAAGCTCAGTACCTTTCCCTTGTGGAACTTCTAAGTGCCGGCGATGACAGGGTAAAACGTACCGAGATGCGCTCTCCTGTGCGTGGCGTGGTTAAAGCTATTTATGCCAATACCGTGGGCGGGGTGGTAGCACCGGGGGCCACGGTCATGGAAATTGTTCCTCTTGATGATTCACTGATTATTGAGGCAAAATTCAGCCCTGCCGACATTGCCTTCATTTATCCGGGGCAAAAAGCAACAGTTCGTGTCACTGCCTACGATTTTGCCATTTATGGCGGTATGGAAGCAGAAGTGGAAAATATCAGCGCCGATACCATGCAAAATGAAAGAGGCGAAACATTTTATAAGGTAAAAGTTCGAACCACCAGCGCACATTTAAGCCACGGAGGCGAAAATCTTCCCATCATTGCTGGCATGATTACAGAAGTTGACGTGCTCACCGGCAAAAAAACCGTGCTGGATTATTTACTCAAACCTCTACTTAAAGCCCAGCAAAGAGCTTTACGTGAAAGATAACAAAAAAAAACTTTCTCGCAGCACACGAGAAAAAGTTACTCGTTTGCTCATAGGAACATGCATTTGCCTCACCATGGCATTTTTGCCAATATGGAACCTGCCTCTTTTGGAGCAAGCCCATAGAGAAATTTATGACATTTTTTTACATTGGAACCGAGGCGGTACCCCCTCCCCTACTCCTGCCATCGTTGATATTGACGAAGCAAGCCTTAAAGAATTTGGACAGTGGCCTTGGCCAAGACATCTTATGGGCAAACTTGTGCAAAAACTTACCGAACAAGGTGCCGCCGCCATCGGGCTTGATATTATCTTGGCAGAGCCGGACAATACCTCTGTCATCAACGTACAAAAATCTTTTAAGACGCATTTTAACATTCATTTGCCCATTGACGACATACCCAAATCATATCACGACAATGACCAAATCTTTGCCATATACTTACAACAGTGCCCTGTAATACTTGGATCATACGTTCAATTTGAAGGCACTCCCATACCCGTAAAAGCCGACATTCCTTATAATGAAAGCATTGTGGACGTACATCCGCCAAACACACCAAATCTAAGAAAAAAATTACTGACAGGAAGCAGCGCAACCTTTCCCCTGCCCGAACTTTACAAATATGCGCCCCTTGGCATGATCAATGCCACCCCCGATGATGACGGCGTTTTACGTTCACTGCCCTTGGTGGCCACAGTGGGAGATCGCACCTTGATAGCCCTTTCAGTGCGCTCATTGATGCGTGCGCTCAATGAAAAACAGCTCACCCTTGAAGGCGGAAAAGATGGCGTGCATACTTTACATGTGGGAAAATATGCCATTCCCGTCAATGCACAAGGAATTTTTACCGTACCTTTTCGAGGCGGTACAGGTACCTATCCCTACTTTAGAGCCGCAGATATCTTAACCGGAAAAATCCCCGCTGAAGAAATTGCCGGACGAGTTTTTTTTGTAGGTTCTTCAGCTCCCGGACTTATGGATTTACGAGCAAATCCTTTCAGCGCCGTCTATCCCGGAGTAGAATCTCACGCTGCCTCCCTTGATGCCATTTTATCCCAAAAATTCATCCAAGCCCCGGCAAATATACTTGGTTGGCAAATCACATCCATCGTTATTTTGGGCAGTATTTGTACACTCATTTTCACTTTCACTCCGCCCATTGTCTATTTGCCTTTATTAATAAGCTTTTTATCGGTAACACTTTTTGGCAGTTGGCAATTATTTACTCATGGTATTTTTGCGTCCCCTGTCTATATTATGCTCACCGTAACCTCCCTTGCACTCACCTTGCTCGCCGTGCGCTTTTGGCAAGAATCAAAACAAAGACGCACCTTGCGTAATGCTTTTAGCCGCTATATTGCACCGGATATGGTGGAACGCATTGTGGAAATGGGCGACGTGGTACTCACCGGCGAAAAAAGAACCATTACGCTTATGTTTACGGATATTCGCGGTTTTACAGCCATTTCCGAAAAGCTTAATCCCGAACAAGTGGTGGAAGCACTCAATGCCTATTTTACCCCCATGACCGCCATCATTCGTGCCCATCAAGGTACCATGGATAAATTCATCGGCGATGCCATCATGGCCTTTTGGAATGCACCGCTTACGGTACCAAATCATCAGTTGCAAGCCATACAAAGTGCCATGGAAATGCAAGAAACGCTGGTGGCCATGCGCCGGACATTTCAAGAAAACTTCGGTATTATCATACGTATAGGCATTGGAGTACATACAGGCGACGGCTATGTTGGTAACATGGGAAGTGAAGAACTCCTTGACTATACCTGTATCGGCGACACCGTCAACCTCACCTCACGCCTTGAAGGTCTATGCCCTGTTTATGGCGTTGGTATCATCACCAGCCAAGAAACTGCACAGCAATGTATAGCAACCGAAAGTATTTCACCACCTTATTTTCTACCTTTGGATAGCATACAAGTGAAGGGAAAAAATGAACCGGTAGATATTGTTACACCCATCTCTTTTGATGAGAAAGAAAGGCGCAGCGCAGAATTTGAAGCATTTGCCAAGGCTCGTACCCTGTATACAGAAGGTAAATTTGAGCAAGCGCACGTCGCCTTTACAACATTACACAAGCAATATCCTGATATTCTCTTCTATAACCTTTATACAACACGTTGTGAACATATGAAAAATTCACCTCCGGAACATTGGAAGGGAGTATGGCAATATACAAAGAAGTAGCATTTTAATAATTTACCGTGTATATGTAAGCATAAAAGGAGGCAATTATGCGTAATTTTGTCCAAATATGTCTGATGTGGGGGATTTTACTTTTTCCGTGGAAAGCTTTCGGTGCAAATGTTTTTGATGCCGCTGAAGGCGGAAATATACAAGTTTTACAAACACTCATTGATACCGGAGCAAACATACACGCTAAAGATGCACAAGGTGCCACGCCTCTTGCTTATGCTGTTGCCAACGGACGTGAAGATATTTTAAAATTACTCATACAGCACAAAGCTAATATTCATGAAAACTCTTTGTTAAATATGCCTCCCATCTGCCTAGCCGCACTGAGAGGGCATGACAATATTATTCAGGTGCTTGTGAACCATAAGGCTGATATTAATGCCCAAAGCCCGGAAGGGCTTACTGCTCTCATGTATGGCGCAAAGTACGGCAAAGAAAAAGTGTTGGAGGTTTTGTTAAAAAATAATGCCCATATTCATCATAAAAATAAGCTAGGCATCAATGCCCTTATGCTTGCTGCCGGCTTTAACCAAGTACAAGCTCTTGAAATACTACTTAAAAATAAAGCCCACATTCACGATACAAATAATGATGGCATGACTGCCCTTCTACTTGCTGCAAGTCAAGGAAAATCAGCAAGTATCGAAGTGTTATTACAGCATAAAGCAGACATTCACAGCAAAGATATCAAAGCTTGGAATGCTCTCATGTGGGCAGTTTACAACGGGCATATTCATGCCGCCGAAGTTTTACTCAAAAATAAAATAAATATTGAAGAACATAATGATAAAGGTCTCACCGCTCTTATTTTAGCTGCCCAACGAGGAAACAAAGACTGCTTGGAGCTACTCATCAAATATCAAGCCGATATAAATGCCATCGCCAACAATGGAGCCACGGCGCTCATGTATGCCGTGTATAATCAACCTCCAAATATTGCCGAATTTCTTTTAAAGCACAAAGCTAATCCGAATATTCTCGATAAAAGTAAAAAAAGTGCCTTGTATTATGCAGAAAAGGGTAAGTTTAAAGACAATGTAGATATATTGCTGAAATATGGTGCCAAGTAGTAATTAAGGCAACCAGAACATTGTAGTTTCTAATTTTTTTGGGGGAGGGACCTTTTTGAAAAAAGGTCTCCTCCCCCACAAAAAACTAAGTTAAGCTGCTTACATACCCTTATCCACCGGAAAAACAAGGGCTTCGTACCATAAAATTTGGGCACTTTCTTCCTTCCAAGCTTCTCGGTGAACCCCGGCTTTCAAGCAAAGATTTTCCAAATATTGCGCTAAATTCCAGCCCTGTTCCACGGGAACCTTGGGCAAAAAAACGCCGCCATGTTTACCGTACACCAAATAAAGACCATGTCGACCAATTTCAATGGCATTCACATCCGGGCACGGACTTAAAGGTCCAAGCACAGAAATTTCCACCTGCACATCATTCCATTCTTCGGCACGTAATTTGGGAAAGCGATGATCATTAAAAGCAGCCGACTTAGCCATGCGCAACACATTTTTATATAAAGGTTCCGTACCAATCATTGAACCAATGCAGCCTCGTAAGTGTCCATTTCGATACAAGGTCACAAAGCAACCCAAATTCTCTGTGAGTATACCCTCTTCAATATCCGGTAATTCGACACTTTTTCCCGCAAATTCTTCGGCTATGGAAAGACAAGCCAATTTCCCAAGAGTCGCCTGCTCCTTTGGATCTAAAGTAAATGCCACAGACATAATTAACCTCAATTATTATTTTTTTGTGGAATAAACGATGCTCCGATACCAAGCAAAAGCAGAACACCAACAACACTGAGACTCACCATGGCAGGCATATGCATACCCGTAACCATAAGCATCATTTTTATGCCGATGAAAACCAAGATGGCAATGACGCTTTTCTCCAAATGACGTAAATAACGCTTGGCAGCCGCCAGCAAAAAATACATGGAGCGCAAGCCCAAAATGGCAAAAATATTGGACGTATAAACAATGAAAGGGTCTTTTGTGATGCCGATGATGGCAGGTACTGAATCAAAAGCAAAAAGCACATCGGAAATTTCCACCACCACAAGACAGAGGAAAAGCGGTGTTGCTTTCAGCACTCCATTTGAGCTTACCACATGACCTTCGTTGTCCGCACGAATAAAGAAATTATGCCCTTCAATGCGTGGATGAATGGGGAAAAAGCGACGAGTCATACGTACAGCCCAATGCTGAGAAAAGTCTTCTACTTCTTCATTTTTCTTACCCATATGTTGCCACATCTTAAAGGCAGTCCATAAAATAAATATGCCGAAAACTCCAAGGGCATAGGCTCCAAAATACTCAACAAGGCTGGTACCTGCCACGATGAAAATAAAACGCATTATCAAAGCGCCTAAAATACCGTAGTACAACACTCTATGTTGGTACTCGTCCTTCACCCCAAAGGAAGTAAAAATCGCCATGATAACAAAAAGATTATCCACAGCCAAGGAAAGTTCCAATAGGTAGCCGGCAAGGAAAAGTTGCGCCGGTTCGATACTGAATGATTGCCAAATGTAAATAGCAAAAATCATCGAAAGTGTAACCCAAAGGCTAGTCCACATCAACGCATTTTTAGCGGTAATGGGTTCATCATTTTTATGACTATGTAAGTCAAACCACAGAAAAAACAATACTGCCGCCATAAATACGGCAATCTTCCAACCTTCAATTTGTGATAAAAGAGATACTTCTTCCATAAAGTGGACACCTTTGATTAGAAATTTAAAATAGACTTAATGCTAAACTAATTCGATAAAAGACGTGCATCAAGTACAAAGAAAAAAAAATCTTGTCAAGTTATAACTGTACATTTAACATGCCTGACTCAGGTGATTCCAATTGTATTAATAATAACTGTTATTAAGTGACTATATATTCTTCCCA
>CAYJHV010000078.1:0-6761 GCA_964369825.1 uncultured Desulfovibrionaceae bacterium
ACCTTTTTTCAAAAAGGTCCCTCCCCCAGAAATTATTTTTAAATTAAAATCAATCTTTGAAAAATTAAAAAAATCACTTGACAAATATTATTACTTTACCGTACAAAATTTTCAGCAGAAAACTGCCAAGGAAAATACAATGCAAAATATTATTCACACCACAAATTCTTTTTCTGAAAGCCAAGCATGTTACTGGTCTTTTGCTCAGTTCTTTAGCTTTAGCTATTTTAGAAGCGCCTGTGGTGTAGGACGTTTATGATTGCATTATAAAATTGTAGATGTTTGAGGAGCCGCAGGTTTTTTATAAACTTGCGGCTCTTTTTTTTTGCTTTAATAAACTTACTACTTACACAAAGGACAGGAACATGAGATTAGGAAAACAAATCAGACTTGAGCGTATTATCAATCGTCACAGCAATCGTACCATTATCGTCCCCATGGACCATGGTACTACCTTAGGCCCCATCGAAGGTCTTGTGGATATGCGAGAAGTGGTCAACGATATGGCAGAAGGCGGAGCAGACGCTGTTCTTATGCACAAAGGTCTTATTCGTTGTTCGCATCGTCAAAGCGGTAAAGATGTGGGGCTTATTGTGCATCTTTCGGCTTCTACCAGCATGAATCCCAATGGTAACAGAAAAGCCTTGGTAACATCTGTGGAAGAAGCGGTGCGTTATGGTGCTGACGGTGTTTCGGTGCATGTTAATCTAGGTGACCCTGAGGAACCCGGTATGTTACGGGATTTTGGTATGGTGGCTGAGGCTTGCAATTTGTGGGGAATGCCGTTACTTGCCATGGTGTATGCTCGTGGTCCGCACATTAGCAATGGTTATGCTGTTGAGCATGTAGCTCATTGCGCAAGGGTGGGCGTAGAACTTGGTGCCGACATTGTAAAAGTTGTTTATTCCGGAAGTATTGAAACCTTTACGCATGTGGTGGACGGTTGCTGTGTGCCTGTGGTCATTGCCGGTGGTGATAAAATGGATTCCACACGTGATATTTTGCAAATGGCTTATGATGCGGTACAAGCCGGAGCGGCAGGTCTTTCTGTGGGACGCAATGTTTTTCAGCATCCTCAGCGTGTGCAATTAGTACGTGCTTTGCGTTCCATTGTTCATGATAATAACGATGTGGACACTGCTTTAAAAATTATGGAAGTAGGTAAATAATATGTTAGAAGTATGGCTTAAAAGCGTACCCTTTAGTAAAGAAGATGTGACGCTTGCGCTTGAGTCCGGCATTGATGGGCTTATTGTACCGGCTGAACATGTGCAAAGCGTATCCGGTTTGGCACGTTGCACTGTACTCAGTGATATGGATATGCCTTCAATGTCTTTAACAAAAAAAGACGATGAAGAGCAATTTATTTTAGATATTCACAGTGGAAAGCAACATGTGCTTGCTGCCGGTTGGGAAATAATCCCGGTAGAAAATATTTTGGCGCAGTGCCCCTTTGTGGCCGCAGAAGTTCGTAACCTTACAGAGGCTCGTTTGGCTGCCGGTATTTTACAACGTGGTGTTTCCATGCTGGTACTATTGCCGGAAGCTGTGGCAGACATGAAAAGTATTATTGCTGAGTACAAAACGGCACAAGGAAAAATTGATTTACAAGAAGCAATTATTACTAAGGTAGAAGCAGTGGGGCTTGGGCACAGGGTTTGCGTGGACACGCTTTCTCTTTTGCAAAAAGGTCAAGGTATGCTTGTGGGTAATTCCAGTGCTTTCACCTTTTTAGTGCATGGTGAAACGGAACATAATGAATATGTTGCCGCAAGACCTTTTAGGGTGAATGCCGGTGCCGTCCATGCTTATGCACAGCTTCCTCAAGATAAAACATGTTATCTTGAAGAGTTACGATCAGGTCAAGAAGTGCTCATCATTAATGCCAAGGGTGATGCCTCATTGGCGTCCGTTGGTAGGGTGAAAATAGAGGTACGCCCCATGCTGCTCATTGAAGCGCAAACAGGTGATGGCGATAAAGGTACAGTATTTTTACAAAACGCTGAAACCATTCGCTTAACTCGTCCCGACGGAGAACCGGTGAGCGTGGTGAATTTACAAGAAGGCGATCGTATTTTATGCCATACAGATTGTGCCGGACGTCATTTTGGGATGCGGATTTCTGAAGATATTAAGGAATTATAATTCATTATTTTATTAATAAAATTTTCTACATTATATATGGGATTGCATTTATGCAAAAAACAACTTTACAAGTGGCAGGTGCGCTGGATACCCAGCGTCTTGCCAAAGTCCGCAAGGCCATTGACCAAGTGGATACAGAACTCATACGCATGTTAAATGAACGTGCCAAGTTAAGTCTTGAAGTGGGCAGTATTAAAGCTGCCGCTCAAGGTGAAGGTAAGGTGGGTGAAAATATTTTTAAGCCTGAACGTGAGCGAGAAGTGCTTGAAAATTTAGCAAAGCACAATACAGGTCCTTTGCCGGATGTGCATGTTGCCACCATTTGGCGAGAGATTTTTTCATCATCTCGTGCCTTGCAAAGACCGCAACTTGTGGCATATTTGGGACCTGAGGGTACATTTTCCTATTTTGCAGGCTTGGAATATTTAGGTAAAAGTGTGCAAATGCAAGCTTTTTCACATTTTTCTGAGGTTTTTCAGGCAGTTTATGACGGAACTTGCAATCTTGGAGTTGTTCCGTTGGAAAATTCTTTGGAAGGCACTGTTGGGCAATGCTTTGATTTATTTTATAACTTTGATGTCAGCATTCAAGCGGAACTTTTTATGCATATCAGCCATAACCTTTTGAGCACTACGCAAAATCTCAAAGATGTAACAAAGATTTATTCGCATCCGCAAGCGTTGGCACAATGCGATGCGTGGCTCAGGGCACACGCACATTGGGCAGAGCTTGTGCCCATGCAATCCACCGCTGCCGCCGCAAGGCAAGCTGCGCAAGAAGCGCATACGGCGGCTATAGGTAATGCCGCTCTTGTTGATATGTATCCTTTCCATATTTTGGCTTCATCCATTGAAGCAAGTACGGATAATTGGACACGCTTTGTGATTATCAGTAAACAAAAATCCTCTGCCGGTACTCAAAAAACATTGCAGCAAAAAAGTTCTTTACTCTTTACGCTCATTGACAAACCCGGTTCTTTGTCGGCGGTATTATCCATTTTAGCTGAATATGGTATTAACATGCGTAAATTGGAATCTCGTCCATTACGTCTTTCCGGCGGTGAATGCTGGCGGTATGTTTTTTTTGCCGATGTGGAGTGTGACTTACGTGCGGCAGAATATGGCACAGCAGTGGAAAAAATACGGGAAATGTGCAATTCTTTTCGTATTCTTGGCACATATCCTGCCGCTATACAGCATAGTACACAAAGGGAGACTACGTTATGCTCACAATAGAAGCACCTGCATCAAAATCTTTTTCACATCGCATGTTAATGGCCGCAGCCTTAACCTCTGACAATTCAGTCGTTTCTCATATACTTTTAAGTCATGATATTGAGTGTACCATAAAAGTGCTGACCTCTGCCGGAGCGCGCATTCATCCGGTACATGAAAAAGATTCTCAAAAACAAGGAGTTGGATCTTTTCTGGTGACCGGAGTTGACGCACCGCAGCAAGGGACAAAACCTGTACCCATTTTATGTGATATGCACGAATCCGGCACGTCATGCCGCTTATTGACTGCCATATTGAGCACCTGCGACGGTCTTTTTCATATTGACGGGGCAAAGCGTATGCACGAAAGACCCATGCATGATTTGACAAAAACGCTTATGCATCTTGGTGTGTCCATAATATTCAAAGGAAAAGAAGGGCATACACCTTTTTTATTACAAGGAAAATCTTCCGGGCACAGCAATACATCCAAGAATATCCAAAACGCTGTCAGCATAAATTGCGACGCTTCCAGCCAATATCTGTCAGGACTTTTACTGGCAGCACCCCGAATGCAAGGAGGGCTTACCATTACACTCGCCGGTTCAAAGGTAGTTTCATGGTCCTATGTGGGGCTCACTTTACAAACCCTTGAAAATTTTTCTGTCCCTTTCTTTGTGCAACAAAAAGTTGGCGAAAATTGGGAAGAAGTGGATTGGCGAAGCCTCAACGTAGTCATCCCGGAAAACATTCGTTTTTGCGTACCTGAAGGTAGATACCGTACGGGAAATTATAAAGTTGAAGGTGATTGGTCAGGAGCCTCATATTTTATTGCCGCCGCTACCCTCGGAACACAAAGCATAAAAATACAAGGTTTAAATCCTAAATCCTTACAGGGTGACAGAGCCATATTAGATATTTTACAAAAAATGGGCGGAAAATTTTCTTGGGAAGAAGGCAAAGAGAATAATTTAGTGGTGCACCCTTCAAGCCTGCACGGAATTACTGTGGATATGGGAGATTGTCCGGATCTTGTACCGACGGTGGCAGTGCTGGCAGCCTTTGCAAAAGGTGAAACCCTAATAAGTAATTGCGAACATTTACGCATAAAAGAATCAGACCGCATTGCCGCTCCTGCCATGGAATTGCGTAAAGCCGGCATTGCCGTGGAAGCCCTGTCCGATGGCTTACGCATTGAAGGACTTGGGCAAGTACCTGTCTTTGCAGCAGATACACAATTTTGCACGCATAATGATCACCGCATTGCCATGTCATTGGCTTTACTTGGACTACACGGACAAGAACCAATTATGGACGACAAAAGTGTTGTTAAAAAATCCTTTCCGCATTTTTGGGACGTGTGGGGAAAAATCCATGCCTAAAAATATTTTAATTGTGGGATGCAAAGGACGTATGGGAGCTTATTTTTTGCGTCGCTTACAAAAACTTGCTCAAAAACAAGGCACTTATACTGTGCATGGCGTAGACCTTCCCCTAACTGAGCAAGTGTGGCAAAATTCCTGCAAAGAAATAGATTTAGTTTTACTGTGCGTACCGGCAAAAGCCATAGCAAGCACCTTGCAAGGCATGACGCCACATTTACCAAAACATTGTGTTATAAGCGATATTACCTCAGTAAAAGAATATCCTCTGGAACAATTGCACAAATATTGGAATGGCCCCATAGTCGGTACCCATCCCCTTTTTGGAAATAAGCCACCCCGCGGCTCTGACTTGCCGGTGGCCATTGTGGAGACCAAAAACAGCGATGACGCGGCACTTGAATTGGTGGAAAATATGTTTTTGTCCCTCGATTGCCGAGTTTTTCGTTGTACGGCAAAACAACATGATGAAGCCATGGCTGCCATACAAAATTTGAATTTTATCACATCATTAGCGTATTTTGCCGCCCTTGCACACAATGAAGCCCTACTCCCCTTTCTTACCCCATCTTTTAAGCGTCGCCAAGATGCCGCACAAAAACTTTTAACCGAAGATGCCACTCTTTTTGCCGGTTTGTACGAAGCCAATCCTTACAGTCAACAGCTTGTACGCAAATACGTGTCATTTTTAAATATTGCGGCAGGCGGTGATATTGATTTATTAAGCCATAAAGCTGCTTGGTGGTGGGAATAAACTTCAAATATATAATTTTTTCTGGGGGAGGGACCTTTTTGAAAAAAGGTCCCCAGACCCCCGCGCTGCTCTCGATTTGCGTAAAGCTCGCAAGCTCGCTAACGCAAACGCCTTCGGCGCCCTTTGGGTCGGTCCCCCAAAAACTTTTCACGCGCATTTTTTATTTACTTCGTAAATAAAAAATGCTTTGATTCTAAGTAATTAATTAAATTTTTGTATAACATATAATTCTTAGCTCATTATACACAAAGTCAAGTTTTGCCATATGAAAACTGCTTTGCCAGCCCTTCTTGTCAAGAATTGTTTTTTTAATGAGAAGATGGGGCTTATTGAACGGTTACGTTTGCTCTGTCAAGCCACTTATCAAGCGTCTCAAAAAGTATTTTCGGTGAAATAGGCTTCGCAATATGATCATTCATGCCATGCTCAAGGCTTTTTGCCTTATCTTCTGCCATGGCATTGGCAGAAAGAGCGATAATAGGCAGATGTTTAAATCGTTCATCTTCCCTGATTTTCTTTGTTGCTAAAAATCCATCCATAACAGGCATTTGAAGATCCATAAGTATGAGATCATAGTGCTTTTGCTCGAGCATCTCAAGTGCTTCTTGCCCATTATTTGCGGTATCAACGACATATCCTCTTTTCTTTAACAACTCTTCCGCTACTAGTTGATTTATATCATTATCTTCGACTAGTAAAATACAATCATCCTTCTGAGTATACTTTATTGCTTCGCTTTCTTTTTGTTCAATATGACAATTAGCGCCTTTATCAAAAACAGCTGTAAAGAAAAATGTAGACCCTTTACCCACCTCACTCTCTACCCAAATGTGGCCACCCATAAGTTCTATAAGTTGTTTACTGATTGCAAGTCCAAGACCTGTACCACCATATTGTCGGGTTATAGAACCATCAGCTTGAGTAAAAGCAAGGAAGAGTTGTTTTTGTTGTTCCTTATTAAGTCCAATACCTGTATCTTGCACTGAAAACTCACAAAATACTTGTCCATTGTCTTGCATGTTGCATTTTGTAGTGATAGTAACACTACCTTTTTTAGTGAATTTAATAGCATTGCCCATAAGATTGATTAAAATCTGTTCCAAGCGCAAGGGGTCACCCATAAGGGGAACTTCTGCAAATTCATCTTGCTGAGTGTATTGCTCCAAACCCTTTTCCTTGATTTTATACTCAAAAACTTCATTTAATTTGGCAACAATACCATTAAGAGTAAATGCTGTTTTTTCAATTTCAATTTTCCCCGCTTCA
>CAYJHV010000079.1:0-2218 GCA_964369825.1 uncultured Desulfovibrionaceae bacterium
CTCGTTGTTTAGTAAATACCGTTCCAAGGAAGATTTTTCTCTGCCATCTAAAATAAGCGCGCGTTTACACCCTGCTTGTAATGCAAAAAGACAGGCATCCACCTTGGGAATCATTCCGCCATAAATAATTTCAGACTGCTTAAGTTCTGTAATTTCTAGCTCATTTAAGTTTGCCAATAAATTACTTTCATTATCAAGTACCCCGGGAACATCGGAAACCAGTACAAAATAATCGGCTTGTAAAGCTCCTGCCAAAGCTCCTGCCGCCGTATCGGCATTAATATTTAAGCCAAGACCGCCCAAATCTTGAGCGTTGCTCGCAACCGGCGCAATAACCGGAATAAAATTATGATCTAGTAAACATTGTACCACGGCAATATTTACCCTCGGAACGTCACCCACCAGCCCCAATTCTTCGCTTAAAACTTGGGCAGTGAAAAGATTGCCATCTTTGCCACAAATACCTACAGCCATACCGCCGGCAACTTGTAGCAATGAAACCACAGATTTATTGACCTGTCCGCACAAAGCCATTTCCACTGCTTGCATACTTGCGGCGTCGGTAACACGCAGACCCTGCTCAAAGCGGCTTTCTATATTTAAGCGTGACAAAAGTGAGCTGATATGCGGACCACCTCCGTGTACCAAAACAACACGCATTCCCCCTTGCACCAAATTTACTATACTTTTGGCAAATGGCGCACGTAACTCTTCCTTATCCATGGCGTGACCGCCATACTTTATAACCAATGTTGACATGTCAATTTTCCTTATATTATTGTTTTTCAGGTTGTTAAAAATTCAAATTTCGTGCGCAATCATTACTATGAAGAGATAATTTTGCAACTCTTATCTTAGACTCTTAGGAATTTTTTTCCTCCTCTCAAGTGCCAAAACAACTAACATACTAAAGATTAAAGGTTTTAAAAAATTGGCATAACAAATGCATATAGAAAAGTGAAAGCGACATGGGACGAGGGGTCAGTCGCACAAAACTAACAACATTAATCCTTGGGGAGGATGTTATGAGTCATTTAGATTATGAAATTAACAAGGAATTAGGCGAGTGCTACCTTTTTATGGGCGATCTTGACAAGGCCGAAGAATATTATCGTAAAGCTGTAAACCATGGCGGCACACAGGCAGCTCCTTACCTTGGCATGGCAACTATTGCCGTTCAGCGCAATAAGCTTGATGAAGCAATGGTATTGTACAATAAAGCGCACTCCATTGAGCAAAGTGACAAGACTTTCACCGGCATCGGTCTTGTACACATGGAGCTTGATGAACACGAGCTTGCTTATGAAAGTTTTTCCAGTGCCCTTGGCTTAAACCCTGAAAACATGATTGCCTTAAATTGTCTGGTACGTGAAGGATATCATTTGGGACGCCTTGCAGATGTTGTTCCTGCCCTTGAAATCAGCATGAAGGTTTCCGCAGAGGCCAACGCCATTCAAGTAAGTCTTGCAGGCATCCTCATTTCCTTAGGGCGTCATGATGAGGCAAAAGCGCACTTAGAGTCAGTTCTTGGCATTGATCCGGCAAATGTTAATGCTCAAGAACTTATTGCCAGCATGGCTGCATAATAGCAAAAATAAGTTCTCCATTTCCCTCCCCAATTGATTTTCCGGTCTTGAATTGCAAGGCAGGACCGGAAAATCCTACACAAGGAGGGCACATCCCAAGCAGGAAGCATAGGGGGTATGTCATGGAAGACAAAAGAAGACGCAGGCTTACCCTGCGTTTTCTTTGTTTAAATAAAGTTCATATCAAATTTCATTGATTCATGTACAAACAGCCTGCCAATATTTGTTTGATTGTCGAATCCATGGGGTCGAGGCGGAAAGCTTTTTGGGCATAAGACGTGGCCAAGGAAATATTATTTTGCGTTATATAAATAGCTGCAAGGTTGGAATAAGGTAAAGCCCATTTAGGAAATTTATTTATGGTATCATTCAAAATTTTAATGGCTTCTTGAGAACGTCCCATCCTTTGCAATTGCTCTGCCAAGCGTGTGTAATTTTCACAATTAGAGGGGTTAAAGGTAATACTCTTTTTGGCTCTTTCCAGCAGGAATTGATTTTTATCATAACTCAGTTCGGTTTTTACACTGAAATGAGCGTCATATTTATCGATGATAATAAAAAAATAATCATACATATAAAATTCAAGTAATTTTTCATTGTATAAATACATGAGAATTTTAAATGCTTCTGCA
>CAYJHV010000079.1:2318-6694 GCA_964369825.1 uncultured Desulfovibrionaceae bacterium
TTATTTGATTTTGCATTGGCAATGCTATTGTAAATATCAGAATGTATACGTGGAATGACAATAAAGCGTGTTTTTGAATTTCTTGTCAAAAGTAAGGAGTGTTGCGCAGAACCGGAAATCATCATACAGACTTCTGCCGAAGTCAGAAGCTCAAGCTGTTTAGCAGTGGGCAAATCTTCCGGAAAAACAACTTCCCAACCAAATTTTTTAAGCACTTCCTCCAACACTTTTTCATTGGTGCAATTGTTGTATCGAGAGCGTGAAAAATAGACATATTTCCCTTTTTCAATTTCACCTTGATAATACCCTAAAAAGTTAAGATGCTCAGGGTGTGCATAACCTGCAATGCTTAATCCGGGTTCCGGAAAATGAACTCGGCTAAATTGCGTTGGTTCTGCAATAAAAATATGTTCGTTATTTATGCCTAAATTTTTAAATACATCTGCATGATTTTCTTTAAAAAAAGATACAGGATCGCAATGTTCTTTTTCGTGTACTGTCCAAGCTATGGGCAAGTCTTTGTGTTTTGTGTACCATAATCTCTGCAATGTTTCCACGAGAAAATGTCCCCAATGCCCCCAATAACCCAAGAATTCGCCACCAAAGATTACTTCCCGATTAAAAAATTTTTTAGGTGTAATTTTGGGGAGTTGTACATTGAGCCTGCCCATACCGGGAAGACCATGCGCTTGAGGTATGGGCAAATCATCACAAAAAGCACCGCAAGCAAAAAGAGCATGAGGAACTTTATCGGTTATACCCACACTCACTTGAGGCATGATGGTAACAGTATCAAATACATCACAACGCAATGATTTTATACTATTAAGGAAGTTATTTTGATTGCAGGGTTGCATTTTTTCTCCCGAAAAGTAAATTAAATCAAATTATCAAAGCTTTCTTTGAAAATAAGCTAAATATTCTTGATTTCCTTTGGGGCCTAAAATGGCAGAGGGAACAATACCTACAAGCTCTAAACCAAGTTCTTTTTGGCAAAAATCCACCACTTTATCCACTGCCATTTGCTGTAAATGGGGATCACGTACAACGCCTTTATCTGTTTGCTGCGCCCCCAATTCAAATTGAGGCTTTATGAGTGCAATAATTTTACCGCCATCCTCAAGCCAAGGCAAGCAAGGCGGTAAAACCATAGTTAATGAAATAAAGGAAACATCTGCCACAATAAGCTGCACCTTTTCCGGAATTAAACTTGGCGGTGCAAGGCGTAAGTTGGTCTTTTCAAGATTAATTACTCGGCTATCTTGGCGTAATTTTTCATGTAGTTGCCCATGCCCCACATCCACGGCATAAACTTTTGCCGCACCGTGCTGCAAGAGACAATCGGTGAAGCCGCCGGTGGACGCACCGGCATCAAGGCAAACAAAGTCGGTGACATTCAAAGCAAAATGCTCCAAAGCCGTCAGTAATTTATAAGCACCTCGGCTGGCAAAGCGTTCCACACCCATTACCTTGAAAAATGTTCCCTCGGCATAGGCATGTCCGGCTTTGCTCACCGGTACAGGCGGATCTCCGGTATAGACCTTGCCTGCCATAATATAGCGTTTGGCTTGTTCACGACTTTCGGCAAGACCTTGTTCAAAAAGCAATTGATCGGCACGGATTTTTTGCGGACGAACTTTATCTTTAGAAGCGTTTACCGAAATATCTTGCTCACCGACATTAGCTGCAAGCAGATTGTAATTATTCTTTTTCTTTCCTTTCATGTCAGGCAAATTACTTTTATTCAATGTTCTGAAATAATAAAATTTTACAATTCGGGAAAAGATAGCTTCGGTAAAGCATTTTCCAAAATCTGCCCCACCGAAAAAAGAAGTTCTTCGTCAAAAGCATTACCAAGGATTTGCAAGCCCACCGGCATATTGCTGTCTTTGCCAAGTCCCACCGGCAAGCTTAAGCCCGGCATTCCGGCAAGGTTTAAAGATAGAGTATAAATATCCATTAAATACATTTGCAAAGGATCGGCATTCATCTCTCCAATGTTCCACGCTGTTACCGGTGATACAGGGCCGCAAATAACATCACACGCTTCAAAGGCTTTTAAGTAATCATTGCGAATCACTTGACGAACTTCTGCCGCCTTGCGAAAATAAGCGTCATAATAGCCGGATGACAGAACGTAAGTACCAAGCATAATACGCCTTTGCACTTCCTTACCAAAGCCTTGCGAACGGGAGTTTATATAAAGTGATGCCAAATCTTGACAATCTTCTGCTCTAAAACCATAGCGCACGCCGTCAAAACGAGCAAGGTTAGAGCTGGCTTCCGCCATAGCCACAATATAATAACTGGCAATGGAAGCGGCGGTATGAGGCAGGCTGACCTCTACAACTTCTGCACCTAAATCCTTTAAGGTATTGATTGCCTGCATACAAGCATCACCCACCTCAGCACTGAGTCCCTCGGTAAAAAACTCCTTTGCCATGCCAACTTTTATTCCCTTCAAATCCTGACGGGCGTGGAGTGCTTTGCTATAGCTAAGGGGAGCCAAAGGCAAAGCACTTGAGGTGCTGTCACGTGCGTCGTGCCCGGCAATACAATCCAGTACCAAAGCACAATCTTCCACGCTACGAGTTAAAGGTCCCACTTGGTCAAGAGATGAACCATAGGCAATGACACCGTAGCGTGATACTCGTCCATATGTAGGCTTTATGCCTACACAGCCACTTAATGCCGCCGGTTGGCGTATGGAACCGCCTGTATCTGTACCCAGCGAGGCAAAGCATTGCAAAGCCACAACAGAAGCCGCAGAGCCACCACTTGAACCACCGGGAATTTTTGCCAAGTCAAAAGGATTATGCGTTGTTTGATAAGCTGAATTTTCCGTGGAAGATCCCATGGCAAATTCATCCATATTGTTTTTGGCAAGAATAATGGCGCCGGCTTCTCGTAGTTTTTGAACTACTGTGGCATCATAAAAAGGTACGAAATTATGTAGGATTTTAGAACCCGCAGTGGTTTTAAGTCCTTTGGTACAAATGGCATCTTTCACTGTGACGGGTACACCCCACAGCGGTTTTTGAGCATCATAACCGGCAGCATCAAGACGGGCAGCTTCTTCAAGAGCTACTTGTGCATCCACTGCCAAAAGTGCTTTAACTTTAGGCTCGGTCACTTCGATACGATCTAAGCAGGACTGTACAGCTTCAACCGCACTTACTTTACCCTCTGCAAAAGCTTTGCGCAATTGAGTAATATTCAAAGATGGTGTATTCATTTTTCTCCGCAATAATACAGGTAGTTAATTGTTAAATTACTATTAAATTTCAACGACAATCAATTTGTAAAACGACTATCTCTACACAATACGTGGCACAACAAAATATTGACCGTCACTTTTAGGTGCATTTTGCAAAAGTTCGTGTCGTTCAACTCTAGGAAAGGCTTCATCATTGCGCAAAGGTGTATTTTGCATGGAAGGGCTGTACATGGGCTCGATACCCTTGGTATCAACTTCCACAAGTATTTGCATATGATTAATGATATCCACAAATTGTTTAGCAAAAAGTTCTTCAGTTTCCGGACTAAGCTCAAGACGTGCAAGCTTTGCCATGTTTTGTACATCGTGAATGGTTATTGACATAATTATCCTTTATTTATCATAAGTTGTTAAGGTTTGTCTTTTATCGGTGTTTAAAGTCGGTAAAACAACGGGCGCAGAATTATCATTATATTGTTGCGCAGTGGGAGCCGGTCTTTGTGCAGGTACCATTGCCGGTGGCTGCACTGAAGGTTGTGCAGGTTGGACGGTGATTTTATTAGATATTACCACAGGCTTTTCAGGAGTATTCGTGGCACGAGGCGGGATATTGTTTTGCTTAACCTGCCTGTTATTGGTATTTGTCGTGGCTTGAGATGTTACAGGTTCAACGTCGTCTCGTAAGGAGACGGTATTTAAGCATGAGGCAAGTAAAAACACACTGAGCAAAAGTGTAGGAATCATCAATTGTTGCGGTAAAGAATATGACATAATAAATCCTTTAGTTCTAAAATAAAGGGCAGTGTATTTCATTTTGTCATAACTGGCAAGACACGTATTTCCGATAATATTTTTTTGATTGGGAGTGAAAATTCAATAAGGTCGTAACATAAATTTTTATCAGTTTCATGAATAAAACTTGTAATTCTCAATTATTTATAGACTTACACGATACGCATACCACTGCAATAATAGACAGCAAAAAGATTAGATTGACACAGCATGTTTTATTGGTATGTTAAGTTTGTGAGCATTAAGACCATGTGATAATTTCTATAATAACTCAATGACGAAGAGGCAGCGATGAAAATTAGTCAGATTTTGAAAGATAAGAAGTCTCCATTTTTTTCTTTGGAATTTTTTCCTCCCAAGGAAAGTA
>CAYJHV010000080.1:0-6670 GCA_964369825.1 uncultured Desulfovibrionaceae bacterium
GCCTGTTTTTGTTCAGCTGCGATGATGGGCTTGATGAGCACGGAGTCAGCAGCAATGTTAAGTTCAGGTAACAACAAACCGGCTAAAGCATAAAGGCGATAGGTACTGATTAAAATGTTAGCTTGGGCAGTAACCGCTTGCACTTCAGAGTTATACACTTCACTTTCAGCGTCAAGTACATCCAGCAATGTGCGTTGACCAATAAGGTATTGCTCGGTGTAGGCATCACGGGTTTGAGTGTTAAAAGCGATGGCTTTTTTGTGCATGGCCAATTGAGTTATGGCTGTTCTGTAATCTATCCAAGAATTTTGAATGTCAAGGCGTAAATCGTCAATAAAACTATACGCCGTTAGTCTGGCTTCACGCACTCTTGCAGCAGATGCTTTCGATGCGGCAACGTCTGCTCCGCTGTTATAAAGATTCCAGCTCATGGTGGCATTAAGGTCATAACTTGCGGTGTATTCTTCACCGGCATATTGATAACCATAATTGCTGTAACTTGGACCGGTTTCAATGTTTATGGTGGGATGGAAAGCAGAATCAGTCAGCTCCTTATTGGCTTGAGCTGTAGTTACGTCTTCCAAATAAGCAACAACTTTAGGGTTATTTACTTTGGCAAGGGCAATCACCTCTTCTTGAGTGGCAAACATTTTAAAGGGTTGCTTTACTATACCAAGAGATGCGGGAACCGGCATTTCTGTTAAACGGCGATAAGAAGCTTCACCTTGCATGAGTGAAGATTTATTATCTTCCAAGGTGGATTGGGCACTGACTAAACGACCTTGAGTTTGGGTAACGTTGGCAAGCACTTCGGCACCTTCAGCTTCACGGTCACGAGTTAATGCTAAAATTCTACGATGTGTGTTCACGTTTTTTTGTGCGAGCTGCAAGTTTTTGCGCCTCCAAATGAGATCCACGTGTGCAATGATACCGTCAAGGGCAAGCGTTGTGGCATTGTCTATGACACGACTTGAAACGGAGCGTAACAATGACTCACTGGCACGCACTCGACTGCGTGTGGCAAAACCATCCCAAATGGGTTGAGTGAGTAACAATTGTACTTGACCTTGCCCGTAAATGTAACGAGACTTACCGGTAGGGCGGGTGCTCACATCGCTTCGATTGGTCAGTCCCGTAGAACCTGTAAGATCTAAGCGAGGACCATAGCCAGCTCTTGAACGGTCAAGTTCATGCTTTGCCACTTCACGGTTTTCTTGGATGGATTTAAGTGCTTTGTGATTAGCAAGCACGGCATCTACTGTTTGTTTTAAGGTTACAACCACCCCACCTTTTCCTTTTTCCTGGAAGGAATAGGGACCGCCAGTAATATCCTTTGCGTTGACTGAGCCATATGCAGCAGCGGGAAGATTCCGAGAGTTCACGCTGGCACTGTGTGCATCAGTATTAAAACATGGTATTACCGCCAAAGCTATAAAGCTTACAAAAAACTTATGCAACATAAAAAACCTGCCTTGATGTAGAAGTTTACTTTAATAGTCGTCAGTATAATTTTTTTAATTCAATATTGCAAGTAAAAATGAAAAAAAAACAAAAAAAAACTTTCAATTATTTTAGGTATGTAATAAGTATTTTGAGAAAAAGTTATCTTAAAATTTTCTAGAAAATTATTAGTAATTTCCGATAATTATGATTTTTGACCAAAATTGAATTTTCGTAAAATAGTTAAAAAAATCTTTAGATTTTATACTTTTTTAATGTTTTCATGTATTATATAAAATATCGTCTATAGCTTGAAACTGATAGTTAAAAATGTATGGTGCGTGGATCAAACGTACCAGCAACGCACTTTTTGTGTATCGCTTATGGTACGAAGATTTGGTGCATTGACGGTACACGTATTTTGTGCTTTTTCACAGCGTGGATGAAAACGACAGCCGATAGGTAAACTATGAAGTGGCGGTACGGAACCTTTCAGAGTGGGAAGGCGTTTTTCAAACATACTGTTTTTGTTTGGAAATGAATGCAGTAAACCTTGTGTGTAGGGGTGTTGTGGGGATTGAAAGAGTGAGCTCACACTTGCATATTCTACAATTTCGCCGGCATACATAACCGCTACTTTGTGAGCCATTTGTGCCACAACGCCAAGGTCATGGGTAATAAGTAATATGGCACATTGTTCATTTTCGGCTAAATTTTGTAAAAGCTTAAGGATTTGCCATTGAATGGTGGTATCAAGGGCTGTTGTTGGTTCATCGGCAAGCAAGAGTGTGGGGGAGCAGGCAAGGGCCATGGCAATGATGACACGTTGGCGCATACCTCCGCTTAATTGATGTGGATAATCGTGAAAACGACTTTCGGGTGCCGGAATGCCCACTTGTCGAAAAAGCTCCAGACAGCGAGCTTTGGCCGCAGCGTGTGAGATTTTTTTATGTATATATAAATGTTCAATGCATTGATTGCCCACACGCAAGACGGGATTGAGTGCTGTCATAGGTTCTTGAAAAATCATACCAATTTGTTGTCCGCGTAGGTTTTGCATTTTATTTTCAGGTAAAGTAAGAATATCTTGTTCGTGAAAATAAATTTTTCCGCCAAGGCTTGTATTTTCCGGCGTAAGGCGCATAAGTGCTTTGGCAGTCATACTTTTTCCACAGCCTGATTCACCCACAAGACAGAAGATTTCTCCTGAGTTAATGGAAAAGTGCAGATCATGGATGGCCGCAAAATTGCCTTTTTCACTGTGTAAAGTTACGCTAAGATTTTCGACGTGTAAGATTTGTTTTAGCATTATTTATTCCCAAAATTTTTTTGTATTTTTCTTGGGTTTTATTTTTTTTGAAGATTTTTTATCCGTTTTGGGTGTATGCGATTTTGATGTATTTGAAAATGCATTTACTTTTCTTTCTGTACGCTGTTCTTGATTTTCTGACTTATATGGTATGTTGTGTTCATTCAAAAAAATCTTTTCTTTATGTTCAACGATGAATGCTCCGGATTTCTTATCGATGCGCCTGCCTTGAAAGGTGTCATAAATATCCACCATGGCACCTGAGGGTAAGGACTGTGCTTGTAAAATAAGGCTTAAGCCCCTGCTTGAGCAGGCATAACGTGCTTGACCCCTGTAGTCAGGCACATAAAAAGGAGCAGAAATGATTCGGGCTGCACGATTTTCTTCTTGTTCTTGAAAGTTTTGCTGTAAGAGCACAAAGGCAAGGCTGAGTGCTTCTTTACGTAAATGCGCACTTTTTGACAAATCTTTCAGCCAATGGGGGGCGCCTAAGGTATCAAAAGTAAAATGACACCATGTTTTGCTTTCTTCCAAGGGGCATTGCATGGCATGAGGAGGACAGGGACTTATGGGCCAAAGTTCATTTTCCATTCCTGCCTCACGTAAATCTACTATGGTTTTGCCCCCAAGTCTTGTGCCGGGTTCCACAAAAAGCAGACCGGAATCTTCTGCCTCAAGATGCACGCTTAGTTTTTGCACCAATTCAAAAAGGCGATGATCCATGCCTTGTCCGGGACGTTTTTTTAATTCATTGCAGACGTTGGCAGCACTGATTAGCCAAGGAATGCCATCAATTTTATGTATTTCTTGACTTGTTGCTTCTAGTGGACAACGTTTTGGAATAATGCGCCAAGGACTTTTATTACCGCTGAGAATTTCAAAGATTTTTTGCCCAAGTTGCAAAGGTTTTGCGGCCACATCGGTGCAGAGGATATTTAAAGGCAAATGATGCCACTGAGGTTTTGCAATCCACAAAGCTAAGGGGACGGAAAGCGGACCGCTGCCCATATCCACAAAAATACGCGGTTTTATGTCAGTACCATTTTTTCCGGGCAATGGGGTAGGCGGTGGCAGTTTCAGCCCGTGAAAAAGACGAGTTAAGCGTAAGATATTCCAAGGTAAAAAATACCATAGATAGGCTGCTGTAAGGCGTGGTGTTGCCCAGTAAGCTTGTTTGAGTAAGGATCGCTCACTGGTAAGCCTTGTGGAAAGCTCTTCAATGGCAAAGGGTAATTCACGACGGTGTTTTGTGCTTAAGGGCATGACCTCCTGTAATATATAGGGAATGTCTTGTAGAGTTTGATAAATATATGGAGGTAAGGGAGGAAAAAGAGTTTGCATGGTTATCCTTCATAAGAAAAGTGCATGTGTGTAAGAAACTTTTCTGTAAAATTTTGATGTTCGGTAAGATTTATAAGCGTACAACTTTCGCTGAATTGTTGCAATTTTTCCCGTACATCATTGTTGGTAAGCAGTAGAGCCGCGCCTTCAAGCGCACTGTTCCCCACACTTTTGATGCGTTTGGCAGCACCATAAGGTACAAAACCCAAGGCTTCAAGGTCAGGAATGTGCAGATGACTGCCCATGGCGCCGGCCAGATAAAAATGCTTTAAATCAGCAGGGCGCAGATGGGCACTTTTGAGTAAAATATCCACAGCTAAGGTAAAAGCCGCTTTGACTTTTAGGATTTCTTCCACATCCATGGCAGAAATATACATGGGATTAAGGCTGTGGTCTTTCCATAAATATAAAACATTTTCATTTTGAAAAGATTGAAAATTTTGTGCTATTTTTTTATGCAATGGTGAAATCTTTAAGGGATTTTTCATAAAGGTACCGTCTTTGGCAATGATACCGACCTTTAAAAGGGCATGAATAAGCGAAATATAGCCTGTACCGCAAATTTTTTGCGCTTTTGTGCTGTCAAGAGTGTGCGGCACGAGGCCTTTGGTACCAATACTTACTGCCGACACAATACCGGGGCTTGTGTCCACCATATGCCCAAAGCGCAAACCGATACCTTCAAGGCTTGGTCCCATGGGTACGGAAGTGATGAAGGCTTCGGAGCTGTTAAGTGCCAGTATAAATTCCCCATTGGTTCCCAAATCGGCAAAGATAAAGGGAAAGGTTAAATCATCTCTTTGTAAAAGAGCCGCATAACCGGCGGTGATATCGCCTCCCACAAAGGGGGCTGCTTGTGGCGGAAAATATATGGGCGGCAAGCCATTTATATGTTCTGTATTGTGCCCGGCATAAGGTAATGAGTAAGGAGCGTGTGCTAAGCTTGTAATATCTTTTTGCAAAAAAAGAGCACTCATGGCAGTATTGGCGGCAAGGCATATTTCTTTGACAGGGGGGAGGTTGTTCAGTAATTCTTGTAAATTTTCTTGTAAGATATGCGCAAGTTCTTTTGCACCCTGCGGTTGCATGGCATAACGCAAACGGGAGATAATATCGGCACCTGCTCCCATAAGTGGATTAAGATATTTACCGCTTTGGAGTATTTTCCCCTGTGCTGAAAGAGTTTGCCAACAAAAGCTGGTGGTTCCTAAATCCACTGCCAAAAAAATCCTTTCTTCTTGGTCGGAATTGGAGACAAAACTATGCTTTTGAGTATGAGAATCGTTATTGTGTGATTTTTTAAAAGTGGAGTAAGGGACTTCAATGTCAATGCTTTCTTGTGCATTGAAGATATTTTTTAATGTATGCTTGCAGGAAAGTCGCCAGCCATTGTTTATGGCTTCAGTACCCAGAATATTTTCTTCTGTTTCTGTAAAAGAAGGAGCTTGGGAAATAAAACGTATTCTGCAAAGACCGCAACGTCCAAGCCCGGAGCATAATGGTAAGGGCGAAAGCTTTCCCGAAAGCCATAACGCTTGCGCCAAACTATTATATAATGTATGGGCAGGAGGGGCAATGGATAGAGGTAGGGAGTAATTTTGACACCAAATATTTATTTTCATTTGCGTTATGGGTGTTCCATGTTTTTGTATGCCATTTAGGTGATTTTATATTTTAACCGAAAAGTCAAATTTTACAACGATTGCGTAATACCTTTGTTTAAATGAAGATAATACAAGACAAAAACTAACTTTTGCCGCAGTCGGTAAAAATTATTATTAAAGGGTGTCTTTTAATTCGGGGTTAGTATAAGATACTATTTTTAGATTTTCCAATCTGAATCGTCATCAATGGGCGCATCTAATTCTTTTTGCAAACGAAGTACGGATATATGCTGTAATGCTTTGGCATAAATTTTACTGCCGGGATTTAAAAATTGTGCTGTAAGTAGATGCTGTTCGGCTTCCTCAAATTCTTCCATTTCCATAAGCACACGCGCCACGTTGAAATGTGCATGATCATCATTACTATTCATGGCAATAACACGCTTAGAAAAGGCAAGAGCATGTGGGTAACTTTTCTTTTTGCGCATTTCTATGCCAAATTCATTAAACATATGTTTATGTTCTTTGGTTATACCTTCTTCCACCGTGGTTAAATTTTCTAAAATGGAAAGTGCTCCATCTTCTATGGTACCACGGCGCATACGTACCAGAGCTTTTCGGAAAAGCTCTCGTAAAGATTCTTCCACCTTATGTGAGGAAAGTATTTCAGGCTTTTTTTTCTGCCCGGTATACATCTTGGACTTGGGGATTTTTTTTATCTGCGGTTCTGGTGTAAATAGGGATCGAAAGCTTTGTTCATCGATCATTTTAAGAGCTTCTGAAGGTTGAAAAAGGGCATTTAGCTTTTGCACATACACAAGATTATCATTTTTAAAAATAAAATAATAGGTTTTTACTTGACGTATATCCGTCCGTGAGTAAACACCTATAAATTCTTTTTCCATTTCCATATGTTTTACCATTTGCGTCTCCATTTGCCTATTTTATACACTAAACGAAAAAAAACTGCAAGTTT
>CAYJHV010000081.1:0-6625 GCA_964369825.1 uncultured Desulfovibrionaceae bacterium
AAACCCCCTTTCCAAAAAACTTTCATGCGAATTTTTCTTACGAAAAATTCTTTTATAACATGTTTTAATACAGTAGATTACCTTAAAACACAATTAATTCCATTCTGTATTCAATTTAAAAGAGCCTCTTAACCTTTATAAGAAATTAATCAGCGCCTTCATAAAAAAGACAGTATATTTTTATTTTTGCTAAGTTAAGGCAAAAGCCACGTTTTTTATTGATAAAGTATGCTTTTTAGCTTATTGTTTGTGTTCGGCAATCCAAGCGTTGAGACCTAGCAAATCCTTTTCGTAAGGATAATTTCCGCCTTGGAAAATTTTTCCCCGCCCGTAAAATTGTGTACCAACTTCTTCTGCAGCCAGTAAATCAATGGGAGCATCTCCTACCATAAGTACCTCGGCAGGATCTGCTTTGGCTTTATTTACTATGCTGGCAAGCAAATCGGTCTTTGCCGGCGGTGAACCATAAATACCGGTGAAATAATGCGCAACACCACGACCCTCAAGTATTTGCGGCAAATCAGCTTGTGGTGCTCCCGAACACACATAGATGGGCATTTTCCCTTGCCATGTTTTAAGCACATCCTCAATACCCGGTACTAATTCACAATTTTTCAATGCATGGTTTGCAAGTTCAATAAAACGCTCATTCCATTCCTCAAGGTCTGCATCACTGGCTTTTTTTCCAAGCACCTCTTCAAAAAACCATGCAAACTTTATGTAACGACTTACGCCTTCATGCATATGGTGATACAAAGCAAGACGATCCGATGCCTCTTTGCCATAAGGGGCGGCAATGGCACGCATAGCCTGTATTTTAATGTCAATACTTTCTAAAATAACGCCGTCACAATCCAAAACAAGACAAGATATTGCCATAAGAATCCTTTAAATATATAGTTCTCTACAAAGATTTTGCACGCATTGCCACGCTAAATCTTCGGCATCAGTTACCTTATAATCAGTTGTGACAACGCTAATGCCGTGGTCTCCGGCATATTCCACATCCACAGCGTCACACTTATTGCCATAAATGGAAATAACTTTCAAGCGTGGAGAAAGAGCCATAATTGCAGCCGAGATGGCTTCATTGCCGGTGATAATGCCTTCGCAATCTTTTATTAGTGGTATAATTTCAGCAGGTTCTAAAATTCTTCCTCGTGCATTTTGCACGCAATAAATGCCTCTTTCATAAAGTATATTTAAGGGACTTATGTCATCTTTGGAAAAATCCGGAATGGTTATGGCGACTTTCATGTTTTTCTCCCAAAAAAAAGCCCCAACCAAGGTCAGGGCTTAAATTACTTAAATTAATTTTTTATTAGCCGATGAAAGGATTGGCAAAGAGCAAAATGAAGCTCACAACCAAGGCATAAATGGCCAAGGATTCAATGAATGCGAAAGCCAAAATCATGGTACCGGTGATTTTTCCGCTGGCATCAGGGTTACGGGCAACGCCTTCACAAGCAGCTTTTAAGCCAAGTCCCATACCAATACCACAACCACAAGCAGCAATGCCGATACCAAGAACGGAAGCAAGGGCGGTGAAGCTGATGGACAAGGGATCGCCGGCTGCAAAAGCAAAGGATGCCATACCCACAAAAGCCACGGTGCTTAAAGCAATCATCAATAATTTACGCATGTTAAAACTCCTTAAAAAATTATATGTTCGGGTCAAATGACCATTCCCCACAATATATGTTTTTTATATAATAATTAATTCACTCTGCCAAAGCCCAAGTCAAAATAATTTTAATGGGCGTGTTCTAAAGATGCTTTAATGTAGAACATGGTCAGCATAAAGAACACAAAAGCTTGCATGGATTTACCAATAAGGAATAAGAAGTAAATGGGCAAAGATCCAAGTATGGGAGCCATGACAAAAGCAAGAATTATAACAATTTCTTCACCGCGAATGTTTCCGAACAAACGTAAGGAAAGTGAAAGAATACGTGATATATGTGAAACAACTTCCAATGGGAACATCAAAGGAATGAGTGCTTTAGACGGTCCTGTAAAGTGATTGACATAATGCACTCCCCACCTTTGCATACCAATGAAGTTATAGTATACAAAGACCACCAATGCCATGGAAACCGTGGTGTTAAGGTTAGCGGTAGGCGCATCGAAACCCGGAATTAATCCCATAAGGTTTAGGGTGATAATGTAGATAAAAATAATCGCCAAGAGCGGAACAAATTTCTTTCCGTCTTTTTCTCCAAGGCTTGCACAGACAAAGTTATCGATGGTACCAATGACCGTTTCGAAAAAATTCTGCAAACCTCCCGGTATCATAGTAATATTTTTCCGCACCCTATAGGCCACATAAAATAAAAATGCCATGCCAACCCAAGTGAAAAATACATGCTTAAATTCAATAAGCTTACCACCAATGGTAACATAGTCCATGTCAAAAAGTGTTGAAAGTAACACTGGATGCGGCAATCCACCTGCCATAATACACACTCCTTCCGGCTTAAGCTCGCTTAAAATGTATACGAGCAAAGGTTGCAAGAGCCAAGACCATGCTTGCAGTAACTCCACAGACAAGCACCAAAGCCGAGGCTTTTAAGACGACGAAAGCAACATACAACACAAAGGCCGCAATGAGCAACCTTATACTTGAACTGAAAAGCAAAAGGACGAGCTTTCCCCTATGTCCCTCTGCTGAATTTGCCAGAGAAAATCCTAGAATCTGTCCGGAAATTCCCCAAAATATATGTGCAAAAATTGCAATGCCCAAGGCAAAACTCACACCATGCATGGACCAAGGCAATAAAAAAAGTCCACAAAGTATAGCCACAAAAAGAAAGACCATCTGCACTGCAAGCATGTGGCGAATCAAAGGATGATGCATACCTTTACGCCAAAGTATGGCTTCTAAAGTATGAAATCCTTTGGAAAAAATATTATTTTGGCAAACATTCATCTTTGTGTCTAAGCTGATGCCTATTTTATCAACAGTTTTATTATTAAATTTTAAGCAATCATAAACAGTGATTTAGCAAAAATTATTAAGATATATTTTGCTGCATTTAACTGTCTTGTTCGTTATGATTTTGCGTAATATCATGGCTATTTTTTTCTTTGTGTGTATGAACTTTACTTTTTTGCATTTTTTTTAAAAGCAATTGTGTGTCCCTATACACATTAAGAAAGCCTGCCGCAATACCTATAACGAGGAATACTAATTTCAACCAAGGTCCCGTGTCAAGCCAAAAATCAAGCCCGTAGCCAATGGCAAAGCCAACCAACGGTCCGCTTACCATATGTAATCCAATGGTACCGGCAGTGGCAAATACTTCTAAGCTTTCACTTTTTACTTTAAGCTTTTGACCTAGATTCATTATAATGCACTTCCTCTTTACTTTGTGCCAAATAACACATGCAAGCCTTGAACGTCAAGTTATTCTTGAAAATTGTTTTGTAGAATATAAATATCAATTTTTCAAAAATGATGATTTCAACGATTATTCCACGATTATAACTGCATCTTTACCATCTTTTTCGTTAACTAATACATTTACATGTTCTTGTACTTCAGTGCGAACGGTTATTCCCACATAATTGGCCATGATGGGTAATTCCCTGTGCCCACGATCCACAAGGGTGAGCAATTCCACTTTTTTTGGGCGTCCGTAATCAAGTAATGCATCAAGGGCAGCACGAATGGTTCGTCCTGTGTACAAAACATCATCAACTAAAATAATATTCATATTTTCAATGTTTTGAGGGATGTTTGACTGTCCTATATGTGGCTTTGCGTCAAGGCTTGTCCAGTCATCTCGATACAAATTTATATCCAAAGTTCCAAGGGCTACATTTTGCCCGGTTTTTGTTTGCAAAAGTGTATGCAAGCGTGCGGCAATATCTGCACCGCGTCTTTGAATGCCAACCAGCATAATATCGTGGCATGTAGTATATTTTTCTAAAATGACCAGTGCCAATCCGTCAAGGATATGCACCATATCTTCTGCTTGTAAAATAGTTCTGCTTCCCATGTTTTCATCCTTATTGCCTAAAATAGATTTAGTATTGTAGTTAAAGAATTTTATGATAAATTGAAAAATAACTTCTAAAAAATCAAATCGTGGGATAATTTATATTTTTTTTGTGCCTCTTGTGAAAAAATTAAATAATTCACTGCTAACAATAATTGTAAAATTATCCCATTGACAAAACTTAATTCAATGCTTAGCTTCTTATCTACCAAAAAACAGGAGGCCATTTATGGTTGATTTGACAGAAGGCGCTCGCAAAGAACTTGAAGCCTACTTTGCCGATAAAGAAAAAGGATCCATTCGCGTATATCTTGCTCCCGGTGGTTGAAGCGGCCCTCGTTTAGCATTGGCTCTGGATGAGCCAACCGATGAAGACGCATCTTTCGCCGTTGACGGTTTTACATTTTGCCTTAACAAAGAACTTTTAACCCAAGTTGAAGGTGTTACCCTTGACTTTGGTTACATGGGCTTTGCCATTACCCCCACAAAACCCTTGCCTTCCAGCGGCGGAAGCTCTTGCGGCGGTTGCGCCGGCAGCTCAAGCTGCGGTTCTTAGTGTTCGCAAAACACAGCATTTAAATTAATTATACTACATAAAAATTGGGAAGTTTTCATACTTCCCAATTTTTATGTTAGGAATTTTTTTGGCAAAAAGCATCTTTAAGCCATTGGTACCATGCATCAAGTCCTTCTTTGCTACGGCAAGACAGCTCAAAGATAGGTAGGTTTTTGTTAAGCTTTGTGGAAAATTCTCTGGCTCTTTGCACGTCAAAATCCACATAGGGTAAAAGATCTACTTTATTTAGTACCATGGCAGAAGCTAAATTAAACAGCAAAGGGTATTTTTCCGGTTTGTCATCACCTTCGGTCACACTGAGTAAAGCCACTTTGGCATCTTCACCACAGTCAAATTCCACAGGACAGACCAAGTTTCCCACATTTTCAATGAATAAAATGTCAATTTCATCTAAATTCAACGATTTTAGGGCTTCTTGAATCATATTTCCGTTGAGATGACAACCTCCGTCGGTATTGATTTGCACGGCTTTGGCACCGGTTGCAGCCACACGTCTGGCATCATTGTCCGTTTGTAAATCACCTTCAATGACAGCCATGCGCAAACTTGAGCGTAAATCCGTAAGCGTGCGCTCCAAGAGAGATGTTTTGCCTGCCCCCGGAGAGCTGATTAAATTAAGCACAAGCACCTTATGTTTGGCAAAGAGCTCACGTAAATGTTCGGCAACAGCATCATTGGCTTCAAGCACATTGCGGACTACTGGGATTTCCATATTTATTCCTCATTATTCTGCTTCAATATGTTGTACATAAAGTTCCTTGCCGGAAATCACTTCATGCCCAAGGTTTGCACCGCAATGCGTACAAGGTTCAAAAATTTCGCCATAGGCAGGCTTGAACTCTTGACCGCAAGAGCCGCAACACAAAACTAAGGGAACTTCTTCAAGCTCTAGAAGAGCATCGGCATAAGGTCCGTCTTTGGTAATAGCTTCAAAGCATAATATCAATGAATCCGGCACCACTTGCGATAAAGCTCCATATCGAATTTGTACCAAGGTCAGCTTTGTGCATCCATGTTTTTGAAGCTCTTGTTCGATGATTTGCAAAATACTTTCTGCAATGGCCATCTCGTGCATACTATACCCCTACGTTTCCGCAATTTCAAAATGTTTTACATTTTGTGTGCAACGGCTTGTTGCTTATTCCAACTCCAAAACACGCATTATATCAAATTAAATTCAGAATTGGAATTATTCTTTTTCAGAAAAAACTTCGGGATAAATTTTAGGCATTTCGGTGATAAAACTTTCTATCTCATCGCACACATCATCATACACCTGAATGATTTCTTGTTCATCATCCATATTTTTGGTGATTTGCGGAGGATCGTCAAAGCCATGATGCACTGTGCGTGCTCCCATAAATACAGGGCAGGTTTCAGCGGCATCTCCACATAAAGTTACCACCAATGAAAATGCAATTTGGGGAAATTCGGCTTTTAAGTCATCTAGGCTTTTAGACCTCAGAGAACTGATATCAATATCTTTTTTCTCTAAAGATTGCATAGCGTAAGGATTAAGCCCTTGAGCTTTTGTTCCGGCTGAATATGCGCTCATATGAGCTGGAAAATGCTTTTTAGCTAAAGCTTCAGACATTTGACTCCGACAAGAATTGCCTGTGCACAAAAAAAGAATATTTTTCATTGAACACCCTTCTTTAAGAGTTAAATTTTGTGTTGTGATTTATGTATAAGAACTCTTATTTAATTTACGCTGTATTTGTATTTATGGCAAGTCATTTTTTATTGAAATGATATAGCTGTTCACGGCATTCTGATTGTATTAATAGTAATTGTTAGTAATAGTTATATTACAAACTTTTTTCTTTTATTAGTAAAGTAATTTTTGTTCATCGTAAGCTATGGTTAAAATAAACTTTTTAATCTCTAAAAGAACTCAAATCACTCAGAGAACTTTATATCTTAATGAGAACTATTAACACAATCGGAATCACGTGAGGCAAACTCAGGTGATTCTAATTTATAATATTTTCCGGGAAAACTTTTTGGCGCTAGCAAAAGTCCGACCCAACGGGCGCCGAAGGCGTAG
>CAYJHV010000082.1:0-3045 GCA_964369825.1 uncultured Desulfovibrionaceae bacterium
TTGTGGTGGGGCTTGTGGTGTCATTTGTTCGTTTCACCCAAGGTATTGGCGCAGTCACTAACCTTGACGACAATTACCCTTGGGGTATTTGGATTGGTTTTGACCTTATGTGCGGCGTAGCCCTTGCCGCCGGCGGTTATTTTACCACCGTTGCCGTCTATATCCTCGGGCTTAAAGACTATCATGCGGCGGTACGTCCGGCAGTGACCACGGCTTTTCTTGGTTACAGCTTTGTGGTTGTGGCTTTGCTCTATGACCTTGGGCACCCCTTACGTCTGCCTTACATGTTCTTCTATGCAGGCACAACTTCCGTACTCTTTGAAGTGGGTCTGTGTGTGGCAACCTATGTTACCGTGCTCATGATTGAGTTTTCCATTGCACCCATGGAATGGCTTGCCGGAAAATTCCCCTTCTTGATCAAATGGCGTAAGCAAATTATTCGCGCCACCATTTTGCTCACCATCTTTGGTGTATGTCTTTCCACCCTGCATCAATCTTCTCTGGCGGCACTCTTCCTCATTGCGCCGGGGAAATTGCACCCCCTATGGTACTCACCCTTTATGCCCATGTTTTTCTTTGTTTCCTCCATGGCCGCCGGTGCTTCCATGGTTATCTTTGAAGGTATGTTGGCACACAAAGGCGTACATGATTACATGGACGAAACGCATCTGCGAGAAGCGGATTTGGTCACCTGCGGCTTTGCCCGTGCGGCTTCCCTCATTCTTTTCTCCTACTTCATTTTGAAGTTCATAGACATGGCAGTGCAAGCAAACTTTAAATATTTGCTCACTCCTTATGGTTATTGGTGGATGGTGGAAATGCTCTTCTTTGTGTTGATGCCCTCAATCCTCTACGCCAAAGGCGCACGTGATCGTGATTTGAAACTGTGCCGCATAGCATCAGTCAATGCTGTGCTTGGTATCGTGCTCAATCGTTTCAATATCAGCCTCATAGCTTTTAACTATGAATTGCCCCTCTCAGAACGCTATTTCCCAAGTCTTGGAGAAATCTGCGTCTCCATCTTCGTGGTGACCCTCATAGTGACGGTCTATCGCTTTGTGGTATATCATATGCCCGTACTCTATGAACATCCGAACTTTAAAGATTCGCATTAGGAGGTAACCCATGGCAGCTAGTTCATTTTCAACATTTTATGAATACTTTCTCTTTACAAAGACTTGGGCTTATGGGCTGATGTTTGTCACCTTGCCCGCCTTCACAGCCTTCTGGCTCTATGTACTGTATCCTTGTAAAAAGGAAAGCGGAGAAGATAAAGATTAAATTATTATGGGGAGGGGAAAGGAAAACTTTTGCTTGCGCCAAAAAGTTTTCCCCTCCCCTCTCCTTTCAAAACGCACTTTCGACATTTTCTCCATGGGAAAAGGCTTTTTAAAAATTTATAGATATTTTTACGTGGCTATTGCCTTAACTCAGTAAAAAAACTGACTAAAGGCAATAACCACGTATTTTAAATCCAAGTGGAAAAAGGCTCACGAGCAAGAGCAGCATTACGATAGCGAGCGTCATATGTTACTTCTTCTCCAAGCCAATCAGGTTTAATAAAGTCGGCATCTTCACTTTCCAATTCGATTTCTGCCACAATAAGTCCTTGATTGTCACCGCAAAATTCATCTATTTCCCATATATGTCCACCAAAGGGCACTTTATGGCGTATTTTATAAATAAGAGGTTGTTTTGCCACATTTTGTAAAAGTTCATGGGCATCATTTAGGGGAATGGGATACTCAAACTCTAAACGCCCAATACCATCTTTGGGACCCTTAATGGTTAAAAAAGCCTGATCATCTTCGGTGCGAATGCGCACCAAACACAAAGGTGATGAATAAAGATAGCCTTGGCAAAACTCATATGATTGAGCGTCTTTACGCCATGCATCACTTTGAACCAAAAATTTCCTTTCGATTTCTTTAAACATAGTTGCCTCAATTAATTTTTTAACCATGCCACAAAACCTGTACATAATTATGGTTGACGATTCTTGGTAATGTACACTATTATTCATATATGCACAAAGAACATCAAGTCAAATTTTTTTTCATAACATATGAATTTTCTGTGTTTTTTACTGTGCTGTTCACAATATTATTTGGTTTTACTTGACGCAATGCATAAGGAACAGGTTGTTCTTTGATTTATGCTAAAGCTAAGCCATATTCAAAAAAATAACTTTCCACATAAATCAAACGCATACCCTTCATTTTTAAACTATTTTGTAAGGATTTTTATGTTTAATTTTTTTAGAAGAAAGAAACCGGAGATTATTGTGTCTGCCGGAGCTATTGATATACAAGCTATTAAGTTACAGGCTGAGCAATATTATCGTGACGGCGATTTTTATTGCTCGGAAGCAGTGGTAAAAGCCATAAAGGATGCCTTTAATGCACCTTATGATGATTCTGTCATCAAACTGGCATCAGGTTTTCCCGTGGGAATGAGCAGTGGCTGTACTTGCGGTGCAGTGAGCGGCGCAGTGATGGCACTTGGTATGTTCTTTGGGCGCAGTGAAGCCAAGGGGAAAGAAGTAAAAAAGATGATGAAGCTCGCCAAAGAAGTGCAAGATACTTTTAACGCAGAACATAAAGTGTGTTGCTGTAAAATACTCACAAAAAATATGCGCCTTGGCTCAGCCAAGCATATGAGTCAATGTACAGCTTTTACCGGTAAACTAACCGAAATAGTCGCTATGATTATCGTTCGTGAACTGGGACTTAAGGAAATTGTGAAAAAATAGCAAACTATTGTTTTATCTAATCAACACTGAAAAAAGCATGAAAATGCCTTTTCAGTGTTGATTATTTGTAATGGTTTAGACTTCATCGTTCATTTAAACAAAACATTAAAGTGTGTTTAACCTGCGCTTTCTTACTTTGACAATTTCAATGCTTGTATTTTTTCCAAAGAAAGACCTGTTTTTTCAGCGATAACTTCATCATCTAAAATACCGAGTAAGCTCCGGGCAACTTTGAGTACCCCTCTTTGTTCGCCTTCGCGCCTGCCAAGCTCCATGCCTTTTTGTTCGCCTTC
>CAYJHV010000082.1:3145-6609 GCA_964369825.1 uncultured Desulfovibrionaceae bacterium
CGCCTGCCAAGCTCCATGCCTCTTTGTTCGCCTTCATAAATGGCATCTTGAAATGTAAGTGCAAAATTCATATATTCGTTCTCCCACAATTCATTATTTTTAATTTTTTCTATTTTTGCTGCAAAACTTTTAATAATGGGTGTATCTACTTTTTTTCCGGTAACAAAAGCCAGAAAATTCTTTCTCAGCGCATTATCTTCCTTGAAGTAGGCTTTGGCATTAAAGAAAAAAATTTGCCGCCCATCTTGTAATTCCAATGCTGGATTTTCCTGACACATATTTTTGAAGTTATAGCAAGGAAACCCGTAGCCAAATGGATCGAAGGTGCAAATAAAAATCACAAAGCTTTCTTTTAATTCACGATATTTGCTGCCTTTTTCAAGTATATCGAAATCGATGGCTGCCTGATAAAAGCGACTTCGCTTGGCAATATCAGCATCTTTACTGATTTGCATCTCCACATTATATACTTTATCATCACCTTTTACATAGACATCAAGGCGAACGCTTTATATTTTTTAAAAACGTCAATGGTTTTTTGATACTGTACGTACTCAATGTTTTTAATTTCAAAAGGTAGCAATATTTCCAATACTTCTTTGCATGTTTTTTCATCCTGCATAAACTTTGAAAATATAAAGTCATTTGTAATATCAAGACTCTGCCAGTTTTTCTTAGCTTTCCTGAGTGTTTCATTTTTTTGAGTTTGCTGCACGATGTTTATCCTTCATTTTAATAAAATAAACATTATTTTTGATAAAAGCAAGAAGTTGACGACTGTTGAGTTAAATTCTGTCATTGAATGTATAATATTTCTTTTCTCAGAGGTGTCATATTTTGCAAGCCTTTTTGAGAGTATGTGAAAAGAGATTTTATGCCTATAAGACCAAAATCCTTAATAGCAATGCAAGGATGCAAAGCAAGAACAAAAGCCGTATTTTCATCTAAATCTTCTGTACCAAACTCTGTTAATTCTTCATCCATGCTTAAACCAACACCATGAGCGAAGATAGTAAAGCTTTCTAACTTATATTTATTTTTAATGCTAGCCACTGTTTCTTGAAGTTGTACCTTTAAATTGTCAAGACAGGGTAATTTGTTCATGTCTTCCATAATATAATGTAACATATCAAAACATTGCTCATGTGCTGCAGAGCATGTGGCAGAATTTTTACCGGCAAAGTAATTTACTGCCATATCGCTATGATAGCCTTCAAAGGTAAAGCCGCTGTCCATGACCAGTAATTGGTTATTTTTCCAGATGCTTCCGGCATAGCCCATATGTGGCATGGCAGGATGTTCACCCAAGGCGGCGGTGCAATTTTGAAAAGTTGCCGGAAGTAAGGAATTTTTTCCGCTAGCTATGCTACCCAAAAAGATTTCGCTGCCATACTGTTCTTTACGCAACATTCCACCATGACCAAGCTCAAAATATGTCTTCCAAAGAATATGTGAAATTTCTCGCTCGTTCATGCCGGGATGAATGTTTGGTGGAATAAGTTCAAAAAGTGCTTTATGTTGCATATTTGCACATTCTTGAATGCGTTTTAATTCATAATCGTTTTTAACCGCGCGGGATTTTTCCAAGACATTATCAATGGGAACGAAGGAAAAATCTGTAAGACGACTTTCCAGCATCTTGGCAAGATTCCATGATAAACCTTTCATTTCAACGCCCACTTGATTGCCGTTTTCGGCAGTAAGCGGTACTCCAAAGTCCTCACATATTTTAGGAATATGCGCATAAGATTTGAAGGAGGTAATATTTTTGAGCGGACTTTCGAGGCGACAACGCTCTTCTGCTTTGCGCACCATAAGCAAAGGTTCTCCGCTGCGTGGCAACCATAAAAGACCATTAGCTCTTGTACCGCTCAAATAATAAATATTTGTTCGGGAAAAAATCAACATTCCCGACGCATTTGGGGATAATTTCTGCAGTAATTGTTGACATTTTTTATGGCGTAAACGCAATTCTTCTAAGGGAAAACGAGTAGCTGTAAAATTCATTAATCTACCTCAATTATATTATAATCTTCACCAGTTATGGAAACACCGCCGGTACTGGTCACCACAAAAGTATTTTCCACACCTACCATACCTACTCCGGCAATACCCACTTTCGGCTCAATGGCAATGGTCATATTTTCTTGTAATGGTTCATCAAAACGCTGTGCAAGCACAGGGTATTCATCAATGACAAGCCCTATACCATGACCCAAAAATGGTACCTGATTACCGCCGCAGCCCATAAAACCTTCACTTATACCATGTTTTTGAGCCAATTCTTTGGCATTATTCCAAATTTCCGAGGGAATGGCTCCTGTTTTCAGAGATTCGGCAGCTTTTTGCTGTATTTCTATGCAAGCATCATGGGCTTTACGCACATCATACGGCAATGCCGCAATTTTACCGGAATAGTAAACTTGTGTTTTATCGGTATGATATCCTTCAAGGGAATAGCCAATATCCATGGCAAGTAATTGATTTTTTTGCCAAACAGTATTTGCATCACCCATATAGGGTAGGGCAGGGTGTTCACCTTTGAGTCCAAGCGGGCCATTAAAGTGGCTGGGATAATTACCATTATCGCCAACGGCTATGTGCCCTAAGAAGCATTCTTCACCAAAATTACCCATTCGATTGATTCCGTGATGACCGAGGCTAAAAAATATTTCCCATGAAAGAAGGGCTAATTCTCTTTCGTTCATGCCAAAATGCATACGTTGTGGTAAAAGATGACAAATTGCCTCTTGATGTCTTGCTCCGGCGATACGCATTTTATTTAATTCCCAAGGTGATTTACGAGAGCGGGCTTGCAATAAAACGGTATCGATCGACAAAAAATCCTGAACATCTTTGAGTTCATTTTGAACTTTACGTGCCAGATTCCAAGGTAATGAGTTCATTTCGGCCGCAACAATGGGAGAAAGTGGTAAGGATTGTTCGTGACAACGCTTTGGAATGTCAGAAAAAGATGAAAGAGAAACGATATTTTTTAATGGGCTTTGACTTGCATAGAGATCCATAACCGAGTTTGCTGACAAATCGTTTTTATGCTCATAAAGCATGAGCAGGGCATTTTCGGTATTGCCTTGCAAAGGGAGCCAAAAAACTCCATGCGCATAAGCTCCGGTGAGGTAATAGATTGCTAAACGAGAGAAAACAAGTATGCCACCGGCTTTTGGAATAAGTTTTTGGGCAAGCTCTTGGCAAAGCTTGTGCCTACGAAGCATTTCACTGTGCGGAAGTTTTTCGGCACTGACCATATGGTGAGGGGATGTAAACATGATTTTTCCTTAAAGCAGAATTTTATTTTGCATATATTATTTAAGTGCATGTGGCAAGTATGGGTAAGTCTCTGAATATTATATAACAATTCCGCTTGACATTTGCAATGTCAAGCTCTTAAAGACACGCTTCGCTTCGGCGTTAAACGTGCAAATAAATTGCACTTACGCCTCAGC
>CAYJHV010000083.1:0-6595 GCA_964369825.1 uncultured Desulfovibrionaceae bacterium
TTAACTAAAAAATTGTTTAATTTTAAATTGTTATTATGTTTTTCAGTGACGACTATTTATTTATGAAGTATGCTTTTCGCTTATGACAGCCAAATTATTTACGAGCAAAGTCGTATCTTGGTAGCGTGGAACAGAATTTTCCAAAACAAAATTTTAAAATTGGCATATATAGCGAGTCCAGGTAATGTTGCTATAATACACTAAAGATTTTAACTTATATCTAATGTTAAAACTTCGTTTAATAATGAGCAAAAACTAAAGTACGGTGGAATATTGTAATTAATTCCTGTAAAAAAAGCTTTACAAATATGTTGCCTCTAAGCTAAAGAGGCTTAAGAATATTGCAAACTCTTTTTTATGAAAATGACATACTCTAGGCAGAAATGGATTAATTTTTCAAGTTCTGTCATGGTTGCATGGTCATAGTCTGAACATATACTTGCGGTATAGGAAATTAACAATACTTTTTAAAGGAAACGTCGATTAAATGCCTTTTTGCCATCTTGCTGTGTCAGATTCGTCTTTCTTGGTGAAGAAAATCAAAAAAATTTCATCTTAACATTTCCTTAAAAAAGTAAAAATGTCGTTACAAGGGTCTTTGCTTATGAAAAAACGTATTCAGCTTTTTGGTCGCTTCTTAAGCGGCATGGTCATGCCAAATATTGGCGCATTCATTGCTTGGGGTTTTATCACAGCCTTATTTATTCCTGTGGGTTGGTTACCAAACAAAGAGTTGGCTGCCTTGGTAGGTCCCATGCTCACCTACCTATTGCCCATCCTTATTGGTTTTGCCGGCGGCAGAGCCATACATGATATTCGAGGCGGCGTTGTAGGTGCAGTGGCAACCTTTGGTGTGATTATGGGTGCGCCAAATACTCCCATGCTCCTTGGTGCCATGATTGTGGGTCCCCTTGGCGGCGTTGCCATTAAATATTTTGATAAAAGCGTGGACGGAAAAGTCCCTGCCGGCTTTGAAATGCTGGTAAATAATTTCTCTTCGGGCATAATAGGCGGTGCCATTGCCATTTTGGCTTTTTATGCCATCGGACCGGCGGTGGAAGTGGGCACAAGCGCACTTGGTGCCGGCGTTGGTTTTTTGGTGGACAAAGGACTCTTACCGCTCACCTCCATTTTAGTGGAACCTGCCAAGGTGCTCTTCTTAAATAATGCCATCAATCACGGAGTCTTTACTCCTCTTGGTGCAGAGCAAGTGGCCGCTGCCGGAAAATCCATATTCTTCATGGTGGAATCAAATCCCGGTCCCGGTCTTGGGCTTTTACTTGCCTATATGTTGGTGGGTAAAGGTACCGCCAAAAGCAGTGCGCCGGGTGCTGCCATCATCCATTTTTTTGGTGGTATCCATGAGATATATTTTCCCTTCGTACTCATGAACCCCATTTTAATCATTGCCTTGATTGCCGGCGGCGGAGTAGGTGTCTTTACTATCAGTATTTTAGGCGGCGGACTTACCGGTCCTGCGGCTCCCGGCAGTATCTTTGCGGAAATACTTATGACCCCATCGGGATCTTATATTGCCAATATGGCAGGCATTGGCATTGCAGCAGCAGTCACCTTTGCCTTATCCGTCGTATTATTAAAAGTTTTTGCCAAAGATGCAGAAGGTGAAGACGCCATGGCAGATGCGCAGGCTAAAATGCAAGATATGAAAGCAGACAGCAAAGGTAATGCTACGCAAGCTGTGACTGCAAATGTAGCTGAAACGTCTCAAAAACGTCTGATAAAAAAAATTATCTTTGCATGTGATGCCGGAATGGGCAGCAGTGCCATGGGTGCCACCAAATTGCGCAAAAAACTTGCTACTGCCGGTTTTGAAGGTCTTGAAGTGAAGCATTCTCCGGTCAGTGAGATTCCTGCCGATGCCGATATTGTGGTAACACACAATCAGCTGGGCGAACGTGCCAAAGCAGCAAATCCCACAGCGCATTTGGTGCTTATCAGTAATTTCCTCAATGCTCCCGAGTATGACATTTTGCTTGGTGAGTTGAGCATTGAAGACGGTCTTGTTTATAAAAATTCATAAAAAAAGGAAATAATTATGTTAGCACAAGAAAGTATTATTATTGGTCAGGGCAAAGAGTCTAAGGAAGATTCCATCAAGCGTTGCGGTGAGTTGTTGCTCAAAGCAGGTATTATTGAAGAAGCTTATATTGAAAGCATGATTGCCAGAGATGCCGGTTTTTCCGTGGCCATTGGCAATCTCATTGCTATTCCGCATGGGGAAAAAAGTGCTGTTGCTCATATCAAAAAAACGGGCTTAAGTGTGATTACCTATCCCGAAGGTCTTGATTGGGACGGCACTCCGGTGAAATTGGTTATCGGCATTGCGGCACTTGGTGATGAACATTTGGAAATTTTACAAAATATTGTGGAAACCTTAGAAGAAGAAAGTGACGTGGAGGAATTGGTTGCCGCAGCCAGCAAAGATAAAATTATCGCACTTTTTACAGGATAATCTATGATTATTACTTTAACCTTAAATCCTGCACTGGATAAAACTGCAAGCATTTCTCCTTTGATTCCGGGTGGATTAAATCGTATTCAAAAAAGTCGATATGATGCCGGCGGTAAAGGTATCAATGTCTCAAAAATGATTGCAGCTTTGGGCGGTAGAAGTATGGCCACAGGTTTTGTGGGTGGCAGTACGGGAAACGTACTTTTACCCATGCTTGACGACTTGGGGCTTGCCCATGATTTTGTGCATACGAAGGGGAATACACGGGTAAATCTTAAATTACTCGACCCAGTAAATGGTATCACCGAAATCAATGAACCCGGTATAGAGGTTACAAAGAGAGAAGAAAAAGCACTGTTCCAAGTGCTTGGTAATTATATTGCCGAGGATAACAACAAAACCATTTTTGTGCTTGCAGGCAGTATGCACAGAGGTGCGCGCCCCACTTTCTATAAAGACCTGATTGAAGTCATAAAAAGAAAGGGAGCACATGTTTTACTCGATGCCGACGGTGAAGCCTTTGCCCATGCACTTGATGCATCGCCTGACTTTGTCAAACCCAATAAAGAAGAATTGTTGCGGTATTTTAACAGAGATATTCACGAAGATGTGAGTATTGATGAACTTATTGTGCTTGGCAAAAAAATCATCCAAGAAAAAAATGTGCGTATGCTTGCCATTTCTCTTGGGAGCAAAGGTGCCATCTTCATGAACGCAGAAGTTTGCGCTGTAGCGCCGGCACTGAGAGTGGAAGTATCTTCCACCGTGGGAGCCGGAGATAGTTTGGTTGGGGCAGTTGCCTATGCCATGCGCAATGATTATAGTTTTGAAAGTACGGTTCGCCTTGCCATGGCAGCAAGTGCCGGTGCCGTAACCACAGAGGGAACGAAAGCTCCTTCCTTTGATGTGGTGGATACTTTACTTGCACAAGTAACATTTGAATATAAATAATGAAAAACGTAAAATGAGGTTTTTTATATGTCTACCGTGACCAGAGCCGTGCGTATGTACGGTGCCGATGATTTACGATTGGAAGAGTTTGAACTTCCGGAAATTAAAGACGATGAAATCTTGGTGAAGATTATCAGTGACAGCATTTGCATGTCCACTTATAAATTACTCAGACAGGGCAAAGCGCATAAACGCTGCCCACAGAATGTGGATACCAATCCCATTATCATTGGGCATGAATTTGCCGGCGATATAGTGAAAGTGGGTTCAAAATGGCAACATGAATTTAAGGTGGGTGAAAAATTTGCTTTGCAGCCTGCCCTAAATTATAAGGGAAGCCTTGCCTCGCCCGGTTATTCCTACGAGTTCTTTGGCGGAGCGGCCACTTATTGCATCATTCCACAAGAAGTTATGGAGCTTGGTTGCTTACTGCATTACAATGGTGAAGCCTATTTTGACGCATCTCTCGGTGAACCCATGAGTTGCATCATTGGCGGTTACAATATCATGTACCATACCAATAAAATCAACTATGACCACGCCATGGGTATCAAAGAAGGCGGTAACGTCCTTATTCTTGGCGGTTGCGGTCCCATGGGACTTGGTGCGGTGGAATATCCTATCGTGGCAGGCAACAAACCCAAGCGTGTGGTGGTAACCGATGTGGACGATGCTCGCATTGCCCGTGCCAAAGAATTGGTAACGCCGGAATTTGCCAAAGAACACAATGTGGAACTTATTTACATCAACCCCAAAAATAGTTCCGATATTTATAAAGAACTTATGGATATGAGCGAAGGCAAAGGCTATGACGATGTCTTTGTATATGCTCCCATCAAGGAATTGGCAGAACTTGGCGACAAGCTCATGGCATTTGACGGTTGCATGAATTTCTTTGCAGGCCCTGCCAATGCTGATTTCACAGCCAATATTAACCTATATAATTGCCACTATCTGTCAACGCATATTCTTGGCAGTACCGGCGGTAATACCGATGATTTGAAGGAAGCCATTAAACTTTCTGAGGAAGGAAAATTGCACACCGCTGTTATGGTCAGCCACATTTGCGGGCTTGATGCCGTAGCCGATACCACAGCTACCCTTCCCGACATTCGTGCCGGCAAAATTTTGAGCTATACGCCCATTAATATGCCGCTTACAGCCATTGCCGACTTTGAAGAATTGGGCAAAAAAGATCCTCTTTTTGCCAAATTGCATACCAGCGTTGTTGCACACAAAGGACTATGGAATGCCGAAGCAGAAAAGATTTTGCTGGAGCATTATCAAGTAATATAAATATAAAGCAAAGGAATCGTTGGTTACATAGAATTAATCAGCGATTCCTTATTTTGAACTATTCGCAGTCAAGCTGTGTAGTACCATTCCCAATAAAATCAGAGTAATACCATAAAACTCCACTTTGGTGGGTAAAGCATCTTGCAATAAGATAATACCGCCTAAAAAAGTAAAAATAACTTCCCCTGCTTGCGTTGCCTCAATGATTGCCAAGTGCTTAGCATTGCTTTTTACCATTTGCGTCGCCGCAAAAAATAAATATGTGGCAATAACGCCGGAACTGAGAGCCACCAAGAATGATAAAAAATTCTGTTCCAAGTTTGGTAATTCTCCTTGAAACAAAGCATATACCGAACACAAAATCCAAAATGGCATACTGCACAAGGTCATGATAAAAACCCTTTGCATGGCATGAATATTTTGTGAACAAAATTGCATGGTTTTCCTGTTTCCAAGGGGATAGGCAAAGGCAGCCACAAGAATGGGGATAACCGTCATGAAAAATGTGTCGGAATTAATATTTAAATGCTTTAATTGCATTACAAAAACGCCAAGCACAATCACACAAGAAATACCAAGAGTACGAAAGGGAATTTTTTGACCAAATAAAGGAGAAAGAAGAACTCCGGCAACGATGGTCGTTTGCCATGTGGATGCAATAAGCCACGATTCACCGTAAGCGGCTGCCAAAGTGAGCGGCGCATAAAAAAGACCGAAACCTACGGTACTCCATAATATCCAAGGAATTGGACGTACTTGTACTTCTTTGAGCGCAGGACGCAAAGTATTTTGTTTGCACAATAAGATTAGTAGTATTGGTAGCATATATGCATAGCGCAAAATGGCTGACCATAGCCAATAGCCTCCCTCTAAATGCATACTTCTGTTCAGTATGAAGGTTAGAGAGAAAAATAAAGCTGAAGAAATACCATAAAAAAGGGCTTTATACATGATTTTTACAATTATAATTGTTTCTTGCTGTAAAATTAAGGTGTTGCGTTTTCGCCTTGCGCCATTGCGATTTCTGCTTGCGCCATTGCGATTTCCATTTGCATTTTAGCAGTAAAATTTTCTTCGGAAAAATTTTGAGCATGTAAATGTATACATTCAGCATCAAAATTTGTGCGTGTACCTTCAAAATCTTGTATTATTTTGCATAACTCAACTGCATTTTGCTCATAAAAGAAAAGCCCCGTTACTTTATCCAACACAGTTTCCGTGGCACCGCCTTTACCATAAGCAAGCACGGGAGCACCGGTACTCATGGCTTCCAAGGGTACAATGCCAAAATCTTCTTCTCCCGGAAAGAGTAAAGCCGCACAAGTATTATAAAGCTCCAATATCTCGCTGTTTTCAAGCCGTCCCAAAAAAGTAATATATTGACCTGCATTATTTTTTTGCACAATTTTTTCGTAATGAGCACGCATATGTCCATCACCCACAACAATCAGTTTTTTTTTCAAAGCAATACAGGATTCTATGGCGATATCTACCCTCTTATAATCTACCAATTGCCCCACGCACAAATAAAAATCTTGACGTGTTTTGGAAGAAAGTGGGAAAAAACTTGTATCCACAGGCGGATGTACTATATGCGCTTTGCGCCTCCAGTGCTTTTGTATACGCCTTGCCACGGTATGAGAATTGGCCACAAAATGATCCACCCTATGCGCTGCAAGTACGTCCCATTGGCGTAATTTGTGAAAGCAAATGCGCATAAACAAACGCACAAACCAAGACGCACTTTGTAAATATTGAGGATAAAAATCCCATAAATAGCGCATGGGACTGTGACAATAACATATATGCACAGCATCGGCACGAGTGAGCACACCTTTAGCAGGACCGGACTCAGAGGAAATAATCAAATCATAC
>CAYJHV010000084.1:0-1108 GCA_964369825.1 uncultured Desulfovibrionaceae bacterium
GAATACTCACGCTCCATCTTGGCCATGACATGGCTTATGAGTGTGGTGGCAGTGCCTGTGGTTCGAGGATTTGTACGTAGAAGATTATGCCGTAAAACTTGGTGGGGCGTTCCCGTTGTTTTTTTGCAAAATAAGGACGAAATTCAGGACATATGGGAAGAGCTTGAAAATAATCCTACCCGTGGACTAAGACCCGTTGATTGTATGAATATGAGTCTTTATGATCCGAGCATAAAAGAATGCATAGCTAAAATGCACCATAAATATGTGGATCCTGTGTTTATTTTAAGCTATAACGATATGAAAAAAATGGATGAAGTTCATGTATTTAATGAGATTTCGCAACAATGTAAACGCCTGCTTGTGGTACCTGTGAGTAGAAAAAAACTCAATAAATTTTGGCTTGCGCCACGTATTCTTGGCAGTTCAACAGCTTTTTTAATACGTCAAAACCTTACCGATAAAAAAAGACTTTATTTAAAACGTCTGATGGACATTTTTTTATCTTTTCTTGCTATTCTTATCTGCACCCCACTTTTTTTAATTTTAAGCCTTTGGATAAAAAGTGGCAGCAAAGGACCTGCTTTTTATACCCAAAAACGTCTTGGGCAAAATGGTAAACCCATTAAAATATTTAAATTTCGTACCATGGTCATCAATGCAGATGAGGTACTGAAAGATTATTTATCGGAAAATGAACATTTACGTGAAGAATGGGACAAAGATCAAAAATTACGCAATGATCCTCGTATTACCAATGCAGGAAAATTTTTACGAAAAACCAGCCTTGATGAATTACCGCAACTTTTTAATGTGTTGCTTGGCAATATGACCTTAGTGGGACCTCGCCCCATAGTAGAAAATGAAATAGAACGTTATGGCGATGTTTACTTGGATTACAAAGAGGTAAAACCAGGCATTACCGGTTTATGGCAAATTTCCGGGCGCAACAACACAACCTACCAAGAACGTATTTCTTATGATCGGTATTATGTAACAAATTGGAGTGTTTGGATGGATTTATGGATTTTAATGCGTACCATTCCCGTGGTTATTCGAGGTGATGGAGCGTATTAGTGGTTAGTGGTTAGTGGTTGTAGGTGCTTCG
>CAYJHV010000084.1:1184-6527 GCA_964369825.1 uncultured Desulfovibrionaceae bacterium
CCTACCATAACCAACCACTATCCACTAACCACTAACCACTATCCACTAATCACTAACCACAGCTATTGTTTAGTAAAATTTTCGATGCGGTCAAGGCATTCTTCTTTTTGCAGTACAGCCATAACCTCAGGTAAGTGCGGTCCTCCCATAAATCCCAGTAATGCCACACGCAAAGGCGGACCTATTTCTTTAAATTTAATACCTTTTTCTTGAACAAAATCATGCAGGCACTGTTCTATGGCTGCATTCTCAAAAGTATTTAGATTACTGAGATGTTCAGAAAATTGCTGTAAAAGTTCAGAACTTTGTAAAGAATGGGTCTTTTTTAAAGCTGCTTCATCATATGCTAAATCTTGTGCCGGTACGAGCATGGGCTTCATGGCATTGGCAAGTTCCAGCAAAGTATTGGCTCTTTCTTGAAAAAGTGTGGCTATTTGAGTAATTTTCTCTTTATTTACTGTTGAATACCCAAGCTCTTGCACAAAAGGAAACACTTGTTTTCCCAATGCATCGGCGGAAAGTTCACGTAAATAATGGGCATTAAGCCATTGCAATTTATTGGGATCAAAGGCAGAGGGCGAAGCATTGAGATTTGTTCCGTCAAAAGCTTTGATTAATTCTTCACGGCTAAAAATTTCCTGATCCCCATGTGACCAACCAAGGCGCACCAAGTAATTTATTAAAGCCTCAGGCAAAAGTCCGTCTTGTTCATATTCAATGGTAGCACGGGCTCCATGTCTTTTGGAAAGTTTTTGTTTATCAGGGCCTAAAATCATGGGAACATGCCCAAATTTTGGCAATGAGTAATCAAGGGCTTGATACAATAATATTTGCCTGAAAGTATTGCTCACATGGTCATCGCCACGCATAATGTGATTGATTTGCATATGATGATCGTCAACAACCACTGCCAAGTTGTAGGTAGCCATGCCATCGGCACGACGAATAACCATATCGTCAAGCTCATTGACATCCACAGTCATAAGCCCCTTAACCATATCATCAAAACTTACTTTACCCACTTTTGGAGTTTTCAAGCGCACACAATGCCCTGCACCGGGTCCCACATTTTTTTCACGACAACACCCATTATAGCGAGGCTTAAGACCTTTAGCCCTTGCTTCTTCTCGCATGGCTTCCACTTCTTCCGGCGTGCAAGAGCACCAATAAGCATGGTCATTGGCAAGCAAAAACTCAACGGCAGCACTATATTCTGCCGCACGCTGGCTTTGATACACAGGCTCACCGTCAGACTCAAGACCAAGCCAACGCATGGAGGCTAAAATGGAATCGGTGTACTCTTGCTTTGAGCGTTCGGTATCGGTATCTTCAATGCGCAAAAAAAACTCTCCGCCATAATGACGCGCAAGCAGCCAACTAAAAAGTGCTGTACGTGCACCGCCAATATGCAAGTGTCCGGTAGGACTTGGGGCAAAACGTGTTCTTACTTTGGACATGTATTCTCCGTATTTATTTAATTAAAACATCAAGTTAAGATATTGTTTCCGTTAAAATTTCCACTTTTCCCACTTGCGGGACTAATTTTAGTATGGTCTTCATCACGATGCTGTGTAATGCGTGCCCGGATTTGGGGCACTGACTACATCGTCCGCTTAAGCGCACTTTTACAGTGTTATTCTCAGTAATTTCCACGAGCTGTATGTCTTTCTCGTCATCTTGTAAGATAGGACGCATATCCTCCAAGACCTCAATAACTTTTTGTTGCATAGGTTTTCCTTTCGCTAAAGCATTATAAAATTCGATGAAATGCCAAATAGCATAAATTTTTATAATTGAAAATAGCTCTTTGCCTTTAATGTTTTTGTTAACATAAGACATTTATTTATAAACATATTATTTAAAATATTATTTTTTACCTTTACTTTATGGCTTGCAATTTATACAGCTTTTCACGTATAATGTTGTCATGTCGGAAGAAAACAATGCTAAGCCTGCACAAAAAACATGTGATACCTTAATCCAAAATTATCTGCTTGCATGTAGTTTGCATCTCAGCAAAAAAATGTTTGCGCCTTGGCCAAGACGTGGACACAGTTTTTTGCAAATACGCCCTGCGCATTGGAAAGAACTTGAACTTTTATGGGAAAGTGGTTTTGAGGTAAGTGCCATAAGCTTTCAGGATAACATTTTGGAAAATGCGCCTGCCCATTTACAAACTGCTGTGGATGTCCATAAACTTCGTCCCAAAGCCCTTGAGCATTTGCCCTTTTCACAAAAAACTTTTGACTATGTGGGAATCAATCTTTTGCCGGACTTACTTTTTGACACACCTTTGCAAACTTGCAATAATGCTGAATCTCATCAAAAAAAATCCCCTCATGTACTAGAATATGAGCAAAGCCAAACAGAAATTTTCGCTTTGCCACTACACAGTATTTTGAGCGAAGCTTTACGAGTGACCACTAAAGGTATTATTTTCCAAGGTTTGAATCCATTTTCTATTATGGGTTTACAAAGAAAATGCTTCTTAAAATCTCTGCCTGCCTTTTGTCGTCATGGTTCATGGTATGCATGGCGTGATATTTGCAATACATTACGTACCATTGAACCCTTAAGCGACATAAGCACAGCGTCTATGTTGCTAGGCTCTGGAGGAACGTGGAAAACAAATTCCTTTCTGCATAAATTTAACGAAAGTATCTTTCGCTTACCCATTGGTGCTCTCATGCAAATTCGTTTAAATATTACAGAATATTTGCCGCTTACCGGCACAGTTTTGCGTATAAGTAAAAGTTTACAAAGAAATAAAATGGAACATTTTGCCGAAAGATCAAAATCCATAAAGCACAATAACACATAGGAGCAGGTCATGTCTCTCAAAGATTTTTTTGCAGGGAAAAAAATAATTATTATTGCAATCATTGTTATGGCACTGGGCGGTGGCGGTTTTTTTGCTTGGAAAATGTTGGGGCAAGATCAAAATCCGCAATCTTACGTGCAAACTTTGAATAAGGCAATGCTGGAAGGTGACTTGACTACATTGGTAAAAATTGTGGATTTTAGGTCACTTACCGAAGATATGGCCAGGCAAATTCTTGCGGATCCTCAAATTCCAAGTATCATCAAATTAGAAAATAAAAGCCTTTCAGCACTTTCACAAAATATTGAGCAAGTTTTCATAAAAAGTATGCAAGAGCGTACAGCCGCACCAAAGCCAAGTCAAAATACTGACCCATTTGCGCCCTTAGCTCCTGTTCCCGAAGATTTTGCCAAGCAAATTACCGGAAAATTTACTCTTCACGGCTCATCACAAAACAGCGCCATTGCCACGGTAAACTTTAATCATCCGCGCCTTGAAAAAGACTTCCCCATGCATTTTCTCTTGGAACAAGCACCGAATTGGAAAATGACTAAGCTGGTGAATATGCCGGATCTTTTGCAAGAATACATTAAAGAAGAAAAAAATCTACTGGGAGCTCGCCAAAAACACCATAAAATGCTACGTGATAAAGATAAAAAGCGCATTGAACAGCAATTTAAATTGGACGAATGCAAAGCCTTTGTTCACAAACCAAGCGGACAAAAAACGCCTCTACTCACTGTTCGCATTAAAGGTTATAATAACGGTCCTTTTACCATTAGAAATATGACCTTCGACACAAGAGTGGTTATACATAATAAAGGTGGAGAGCTTATATACAATCATGACATTAATACTGCATCGCAATTACGTGTTGGCATAACCTTGGAAGATTCTTATACCATCGACCTCGAGGAAGGCGACAAAGAAACAGAATTTTTGACAAAAGCAACAAAGGTAACGTGCGATGCCGTGGTACAATATATGACCCTTGATGACGGTAAAGTTTTATATATTGATGATGATGACAAAACTTTAAAGCATCCCGGCTCATCCAGAAAAATTACAAATGACGCACAAAAAAAATAAGTATGTCACAAATAAGCTATGAAAATATCATATAAACGCATGATACAGCTCAAAAAAATTGTTCTTCACAATGCAGACGGATTATGGTATGATGTTTAGCTCAAAAGTTATTGCGTCAAGAATTTTTCATGACACAATAAACTATTTTTTTACTATATGAAATTTTCGCTTATGGAGAAATAAAATGTCACAATTAAGCAGGTCTACACACATTTCCGTACACGTACACAAACATGAAGCGGCCATGGCAGAACGTGCCGCACATATTTTTGCTGCACTTTGCGAAGAAGCCATCCAAGAGCGTGGCATTTTTAATATTGCACTTTCAGGCGGCACTACTCCTATCTCCTTTTTCCAATTATTAAGCAGTCCCGACTGGGCAGAACGCCTACCTTGGGATAAAATAGCCATCTATTGGGTAGATGAAAGATGCGTAGGTCCCGAAAGTCCTGACAGCAACTTTGGCATGGCACGCCGTGAATTGCTCTCGCACGTACAAGCTACCCATTATTATCGTATGCGTGGTGAAAATGACCCTGTGGAAGCTGCTTTGCATTATGAAGAAATGTTACGTGAACATTTTAAAACGCCCAATGAAATCCCTCGTTTCGACTTTATTTTATTGGGTATGGCAGATGATGGGCATACCGGCTCCATCTTTCCCGGTTCTCCTGCCCTCATGGAGAAAAAGCGTTTATGTATTGACCAATACGTGCCGGAACGCAAGGCGGATCGCATAACTTTGACCTTGCCTGTGCTTAATAATACACGTTGCTGCATGTTCTTGGTAAATGGCAAAGAAAAGCATGAAGCATTGCAAAAATCTTTGGACTTACTTGCTCCTCCAACATTGCCGGCGCAAATGGTACGCCCCACCTTTGGCGATCTTATTTGGATTGTGGACGAGGCTGCCGCTCTTGGTTAGAACGTGCTAAATATTATAGTTTTTTGTAGCCATCGTCTTTAGTCAGATTTTTGCGGGGGGAACTTTTGCTAGCGTAAAAAGCATCCCCCCACACCCTCTCAAAATGCGCCCATTGCTCATCCCAATCAGGATTTTGCGCCGCCAAAAGCGGCGGAGCCTGCGGAAAACCACGTTTTTTCGCAGGCGATACAGCAAAAATTTTGTGAGTAATTATGAGCAAAATTTTTGCAATTAGACACTAGTAAAAATAAGTTTATTTTATTTTTGCTGAGTTAAGGTAAAAGCCACATAATTTTTATTAAAAGAGGTTACCTCTTCATTTTTTATATAGCATTACTGCTCGCCTTTAATAATTTTAGATGTAAATGCTTTATGGCATAGCTCTTTATACTTCAAGACTGACGTCAACGCTCCAAAGACCTTGCGCAATGAATTGCGCAGAGGTTTTACTTCATTATAGTATTTTAAGTTGACATTACTAATGTCAACTTTTTAAAGGCACACTTGC
>CAYJHV010000085.1:0-3689 GCA_964369825.1 uncultured Desulfovibrionaceae bacterium
AACTCGCATATTTTCTCTCTAATATCTTGTAGCCCGTAAAAAGGTTAATAAATGTACGTCGCTTAAATATTATTTTCCAAATACTTTGTCATGCCAATTATTGTAAACTTCCGGCTCCAATTCTTTTAACACGGCTAAAAGACGTATAAGCTCTGCAACGCTCCAAGCTTGTGCCACACAGCCTCCGGCGGCATGTGGTGGGTCGGCATTAAATATTTCTGAAACAGATCCAATACCGGCTTCAAAAAGATGCGTTGTCAAAAGCGGAGTCAATTGTAAAAGCAATTCGTGCACGGCACTTTCGGTCTCATAAGCCACACGCATAAGCGCATCGCCATAAATACCCAAAAGCCAAGGCCATACCGTGCCTTGATGATAAGCTCCGTCACGCTCTTCCGGACTGCCTTCGCATTGTGCGGCATAGCGCACATCATTGGGCGCAAGGGTACGCAAACCATAAGGAGTAAGCAAGGCGTTGCGGCATGTATCCACCACATCTCCCCAATACTCTTCTTCAAGTATGGCAAAGGGAAGACCCACGGCAAAAAGCTGATTGGGGCGCAAGCTGGTATCCACCTCATCGGGACGCCAGCAGTCGGCAAGATAATTTCCTCGCACATTTTCCACCCAAAATCTTTGTAAAAACTCTTTGCGCATGGCATCAAGCGAACGCTGATGGCACAAGACATGAGGATATTTTTCACCATACTTTTTGGCAGCTTGTTGTGCAAATGCCAGTAAATTATACCACAGAGCATTGATTTCCACCGGGCAACCGTGACGAGGCGTCACCGCCTTGCCATGTACATTGGCATCCATCCATGTCAATTGCGTGTCAGGTGTTCCCACATGTAAAAATCCCTCGGCATCGCAATGAACATGTTCCACAGCACCGGAAGCATAATTTTCAATGACAGATTTAATAAATTTCCAGCAATCTTTGCGTAATTGCTTTGGGCCATCCTCTAAATTGTAAAATGCCGTTTGTGCTGCCCACGCATACCAAAGGGAAGCATCAATACAATTGTAAGCATGATTGCCGTCGGGAGAAAACATATTGGGAATGCGTCCGGTACTGGCATCTTGAGCCAAACGATTCAAAACGGCAATACCTTCTTCGTCTCGCCCGGAGGCAAAAGTTAATCCCGAAAGGGCAATGCAAGTATCACGTCCCCATGCTCCAAACCAATGGTAGCCGGCAATAACCGCTTCGCCGCCCATGGGATCGGTCACAAGAAAGCGTTTTCCCTCACGTTGTAAATGTCTTTCGAGGGCAGAAACTTTGTTCTTTTTCACCGTGCGGCTTTTTAATTGTGCAGTCCAAAGCTTGTTCAGTGATCCGAGCTTTTCTAAGACATCTTCGGTGGCTGTGGCCACAATCACCGATTGCCCAAGCCCCAATTCAATATCCATAACCCCGGGTTGAAACAAATCTTCATGATTTGGAAAACCACGTTCGGCTTCTACCATATATTCCACTTTTTCGCACCAATCCGGTGAAGGATGAAAAACAAACTTACCATCTGTTTGCATAAAAAATGGTGGCATGGAATTGTAAGGTCTGACAGAAAATCCATTTTTAGCCGGCCACGTTTTCACTTGCAAGTCAATGTTGCTAAAAGACAATGCGTGCATATTGCGATACGCAAGCAAGGGCTTAAGACGCAAACGGGCACGACTTGGCATGGTGGCACAAGCATCATCACTTTCGCCGCATGTCAAACTATAGCGTACCAAGGTTATATCATGCCCATCAAGCATCATGATTTCACGCTTAAAAAATACATCGCCATAACGATAGACAAAGGTTGGGTGCGTATCAAGACTGACTTCATGTAAATATTCATGTCCTCGAGGATAATAAATATCAGGATGCTTACGACAAGAAAACCACGCCTCTTTATCTCCAACCGTTATGGATTCTTCAAATGTTGAAAGCAAAACAAAACGCCCCGGAGGATCTTGAAGCTCAACTGCAAGAAGTCCATGATATTTTCTTGTATTACAACCCACTAAAGAACTTGATGCATAGCCTCCCAAGCTATTGGTTTCCAGCCATTCCTTGCGCAAAGATTTGCGAAGATTTTGGCAATCAGTCCTATTAAACACAAATTGCATAATTATGCCTCTTTTGTTAGAATGAGTAATTTTTTTACCTGAACCATAAGAAAAAGCATAGGACACAAACACTGCAAAAAGTACAAAAAATCATTACACTTATTGAAGGTTCGCCATTCAATTTCAGTTTGTTACGGTTATTTCGCAGGAAATCTAACATTTTTTACAAGAGAGTACAAGAATATTATTTCCAATATCTTTGAATGCATTCGAGTCTTCTCCGGTATGCAAAATTTTATAATTGATTATATGACTTACTCTGATTCCAAGTTAAAATTGCGTCCTGTCGTTTTAACTTTTATCGACTGCGGCAAAACAAGTTTCGCCTTGTCTCCAAAATGCTAAGCATTTTGTGCGCAACGTCCTGTTGCGCATTCCAATTCCAAGTATATGAAATTCCAACCGGAATGTAGTAAAATTTCTTGCATTAAGGAGACTTGGGACTTGCTAACGTATCAAGATGCAAAACATCTTTAGAAACTTCGCCGGGGCCCGGAATAATACTTGTTTCGGGATTTAAATTAAACCAACTAAACCACATACTATAAATACCAAAATATTGGCGCATGGAAGCACCTTGCATATTGCCCTTCAGTGCCTTACCGGTTGCCACATCCCATGTGGTTTTAGTTTCAATATCCAAGAGTTTATTACCTTGTAGCACGAATAATGACGGTTTTTGCCATACCTGCCTATTATAAACTCGTACCACATCAAGTACACTATCATGTACGGCAAGCAAGGCCTCACCGCCTATGAAAAAATTCACCGAACCTTGTTTTTTAATATACTCAATATCTATGGCCAAACGAAATTCAGGAAATTCAAGCCCGATAACTTCATTTTTATAAGGCAAACGTAAATCTTTATAGCGCACAGGATATGCAAGAATGTCATTATCATAATAAGTGTTTTCTTTCAGATAATTACCATAAGGATCCCGTCCGTAAGCCTTTCTGCTGCCGCTAGGGGCATTGAGTACGGGAATATTTTCATACGCTCTTTTTGCCGCACCCCAAGTGGTCCAAAATACAGGTATTTGTGCAAGCCCCCGTCCTGTGAGCGGGCCTTCAAAAGCCATGCCCATGCCTTGTAACCACAGCGAACCGGTATTGCGATCGATGAGTACAGAATTTCCGCCATACAAACTGCCTTCTACGTCAAAATATAAAGCCGTTCCGTCTAAGGTGCTGTTATAAGCGGCAAGAGTCCCGGTTATGGGGCAATACGTCACAGCATATGAATTTTGACCAAAAAGTTCGTTGACAACTTGATGCCAGACCATAATGCGCTGCGGATAAATACGAGCACCCTCCGGAAAAAGCACTATAAAAACCGGTTCGGCGGCATTTAATGTCAAGTCAGCATCCATCATGCGCCCAAAAGAAGGGCGATAAAAAGAAGTAATGGCACCATGCAGCACATTGGTATTGGTAAGCTGCCCCGACAAAGCACTGAGCTCTTCAAGGCTTCTTGGAAGACTTAAAGCTTGTGTGGGCAAAACACAAAGGCAAAGCCAGAAGAGAAACAAAATAATTTTTTTATGAAACGTCATTTCTTACTCCTTGGCA
>CAYJHV010000085.1:3789-6518 GCA_964369825.1 uncultured Desulfovibrionaceae bacterium
ACAGAAAAGTGTGGACGGGAAGCTTTTTGAGCCCATTCGTTGGAATCAATGGGACGTATATTATTGGTAAGTTCGGCAATGGTCATGGCCTCACAAGCCAATTCATACCAAGAAGCTCGTCCGCTATTCACGGCATTATATAAGCCGGTGATTTTTTTACAAGCACAAAGCATACTCCAATGCGCTAAGTCTACGGTATAGGTGGGAGAACCGATTTGATCGGCTACAATGGTAAGTTCATCCTGATATCTGTTCATGACCTTGGAAACAAAGTTTTCCTTACCCGGACCAAATAACCAAGCCGTGCGTAGAACACAAGCGTGCTCGGGAGCAAGCTTGAGCACAATTTCCTCTCCTGCCAACTTACTGCGTCCATATGCAGAAAGTGGCTCGGTTCGACATTCTTCGGTGTAAGGTTTACTTTCTTTACCTGAAAAACAAAAATCAGAACTGTAATGAGTGAGATGAAGATTATAATCTGTGGCCAATTGAGCAAGTCCGGCAGGAAATGCACGGTTGAGCACAAAAGCCGTATTTTCGTCATCTTCAGCCGCATCAACTTGAGTAAAAGCGATGGCATTAAAGATGTGTGTGGGCTTGTGTTTTTGGATACAACTTTCAACAAAAGATATATTCAAAATATTGCCGTCAGCTCGTCCAATGTTGGCAACAAACCATTGGTTGGCAGTCAGTGTACGCACCAAGGCACGCCCAAGAAGTCCCGTACTTCCACCAAAAATAAGAGCTCGGTTGGTCATAACGTCCTCCTAAACATTTCAAATATAATATATCCATAGTTATGGGAGGTCAATATATTTTATTACAGTTCAAAAATCAACACGCATCATTCTGAATTTACTAACAATCACCGATATGTACAATTTTGTAATTATTATCTTGTTTTATCAGCGTTTTTCAATGATTTCTCAAGGTATTGAAAGCAGTGGTAAGCATTTCTCAAAAATATACTGATACAATACAAGAATTCAACGTGCAATGGTTTGGCGTTTACTCCAAAAGCATAAAAAAATATCTTGACTTGCAAGGCAGGTCTATACAATATCTCTCACCTTCACCTTTTAACTTTTATTTTATGATATGTTACAAAAAACTATTTTTCTGGTGGGTATGCGTGCCAGCGGTAAGACCAGTTTTGGCAAAGTCTTGGCACAGAAACTTCAATGGGATTTTGTGGACAGCGATGTCTATGTGCAAGAAAAAAGTCATTGCAGTATTGCTCATATGGTGGCAACACAGGGTTGGGAATTTTTCCGGCAAGCAGAAAGCGCAGCTTTACAAGAAATTTTTAAGGAAAAAACAGTGATTGCCACCGGCGGCGGTATGGTGCTTAAAGCTGAAAATCGAGAATTTATGCGTAAAAATGGTGTGGTCTGTTTTTTATCGGTACCAACTCCCGTACTTTGCGCTCGTCTTATGGCTGATCCCAATACCGAACAACGTCCGGCTCTCAGTAATTTGGATTTTGCGCAAGAAATACAACAGACCTTAGAAAAGCGATTATCGCTTTATGAAAGCACGGCGCATTTCACTTTGGATGGGAATCAGCCTGTGGAGCAGTTGTTAGAATCTTTTTGCTCTAAATTTAATACCATAGGATAAGATATGATTGGAAGTACATTTGGGCACAGTTTTCGTCTCACAAGTTTTGGCGAATCTCATGGTGTGGGACTTGGTGGTATAGTTGACGGATGCATTCCGGGATTAGCTCTTGATGAAGCCTTTATACAGCAAAGATTAAATGAACGTCGCCCGGGTTATGCCAGAGAAACCGTTGAAAATGCCGGTAAAAATGAAGCCCTTGCCGGTACAAAACGTAAAGAAGCCGATGCCGTGCGTTTACTTTCCGGCGTCTTTGAGGGTAAAACCACCGGAACTCCCATAGCTTTTGTGGTTTTTAATGAAGACCAACGCTCAAAAGATTATGATAAAATCAGCTTGGCCTATCGTCCCGGACATGCGGACATGAGCTATGCTGCCAAATATGGTTTGCGAGATCATCGAGGCGGCGGACGTGCTTCGGCCAGAGAAACCTTGGTACGTGTTGCCGGCGGTGCCATTGCCGAATGCTTACTACAAAGTTTAGGCATAGAAATTTTTGCGGCAACAGTGGAACTTGGCGGCATTGGCATTGAAGATTCGGCACTCATTGATATGCAAGGAGCACAAAGGCGAGCTTTTTTTGCGGCTCATACCGATATTATTCCGGCATGGGAACAAAGAATTGCCGCTGTGCGTGCGGAACTGGACACTCTCGGCGGTATTGTGCGCCTTGAGGCACGGCATGTTCCTGCCGGACTTGGCGAACCCGTATTTCAAAAACTGGATGCCATGCTGGCAGCAGCCATGATGAGCGTGGGAGCGGTTAAAGGTGTCGAAATCGGTTCCGGCTTTCAGGCTGCCCGTTTGCTTGGTTCACAAAATAATGACCCCTTACTTGCCAAAAACGAAAATGGTACTGTACTTTTTGGCAGTAATAATGCCGGTGGCATACTTGGAGGTATTTCTTCGGGACAAGATATAATTTTGCAAACTGCCATAAAACCTATTCCTTCCATAGCAAAGGAACAGCAAAGCATAGCTCAAGATGGGGAAAAATGTGCGCTACGCATTGGAGGGCGGCATGATATTTGTGCCATACCTCGAGTGGTACCGGTACTTAAGGCCATGCTTGCGCTCACCCTTGCCGATGCCTTGCTTATGCACAAGCG
>CAYJHV010000086.1:0-6496 GCA_964369825.1 uncultured Desulfovibrionaceae bacterium
GTAAAATGAGCCGGAACTTGCTTCCGGCGTCCCCGAAGGGGCATTTGGAGTGGGCATGCCTTTATGAAAAACGTGTCAAAACACGTTTTTCAGCGTCGACTAATTAGAAATATTTATTAAGATATGCCTAACAATGCTCTAATGCTGTATAAAGACGTATAGAACGTATCAAAATAATACTTGTCATTATCCATTAAAAAAATTACTATTAAGAAAGAGTATCAACAAGCCTGAAAATATTTGTTTTTACACGTTTTACACTGGGAGGTCGCATGGATGTCGTTTTGTTGTCACGGTTACAATTTGCCGTAGCCGTTTTTTTTCACTTTATTTTTGTACCACTTACACTTGGTCTTTCCATTTTACTTGTTTGGATGGAAACACTTTATGTGCGTACCGGCGATGAGTTTTGGAAAAAACAATGTCAATTTTGGGGAAAGCTTTTCATCATCAACTTTACTCTCGGTGTGGTGACAGGCATAACCTTGGAATTTCAATTTGGAACCAACTGGTCACGTTACTCAGAGTATGTAGGTGATATTTTTGGTTCTTTGCTTGCCGTAGAAGCTACGGTGGCTTTTTTCCTTGAGTCCACTTTCGTTGCCGTGTGGGTTTTTGGCTGGAAAAAAGTGAGTAAAAGGGTTCACTTATTTGCCATTTATATGGTTGCCATTGCCGGTAACCTGTCGGCTGTTTGGATTATCCTTGCCAATGGTTGGATGCAAAATCCCATCGGTTATGTTTTGCGCAACGGTAGGGCGGAACTGGATAATTTTTTAACTGTTATCAGTAATCCTTATGCTTGGGGTCAATATTTCCATACGGTTATTTCCGCTTGGATGCTGGGTGGCTTTTTTGTGCTTGGAGTATCCGCTTGGCATTTATTACGTAAAAATCAGGTTAAATTTTTCAGCGCATCTTTTCGCATGGCAGCACCATTTACTTTAATTATGGCTTTGCTCGTTGGCATAAGCGGTCACCATCAAGGTGAAGTGGTGGCAAAATATCAACCTGCCAAGCTTGCCGCCATGGAAGCTTTATGGCAAACGGAAAAAAATGCGCCCATGCATATTTTGGCTTGGCCAAATGCTGAAGAAGAAAAAAATGATTTTGAGTTTCTCAGTATTCCCGGTTTGGCTTCTTTCCTTGCCTTTGGCAGTGCCGATGCCGAAGTGAAGGGATTAAATGATTTTGCCAAAGAAGATCGTCCGCCGCTGTTGGTGACTTTTTTATCCTTTAGAACCATGGTCGGTCTCGGTACCATTTTCATTCTTTTAAGCCTCATAGCTTTTTGGCAAAGGAAGAGAGATGAAAATATGAGTCCGTGGCTTATGCGTGCTCTTGTATGGTGCATACCCTTACCGTATATTGCCATTATGCTGGGGTGGACAGTGGCAGAGGTTGGACGTCAACCTTGGATTGTATACGGACTTATGCGCACATCCGATGCCGTATCGCCGGTACCGGCAGGTAATGTGGCCATTTCGTTGGTGGCATTTATAGTCGTTTATTCCATGTTAGGTCTTATAGATATCTATCTTTTACGCAAAAACGCCATTAAAGGTCCAAAGGAATAAGGAGTTGATATGTTAGAAACAACTTGGTTCGTACTCTGGGGCCTTTTATGGGCTGTATATTTTATTTTGGATGGTTTTGATTTGGGGCTTGGTACTTTATTGCCTTTCCTTGCCAAAGATGAACATGAAACGAGAGTTATTTTCAATGCCGCAGGTCCTTTTTGGGACGGTAATGAAGTGTGGCTTATAACCGCCGGCGGCGTGACTTTTGCGGCATTTCCCAAAGCCTATGCTGTCATGTTTTCAGCTTTGTATGCTCCTTTACTTATTATCTTGTTTTCGCTTATTTTCCGTGCGGTTTCCTTTGAATTCAGAGGCAAAGAGGATCATCCCCTCTGGACGGCTTTTTGGGATAAAGTGCACTTTATTTCCAACCTTATCCCCGCTATTTTGTTTGGGGTTGCCTTTGCCAATTTGTTTATGGGTATTCCCATTGACGGCGACGGCGTGTACCACGGTAACTTATTAAAGCTTTTAAGTCCGTATGGTATTGCCGGCGGTGTTTTCTTCTTGGTGATGTTTTCTTTACACGGAGCTTTGTGGTTGGCATTCAAATCCGAAAACGGTCTACAAACAAGGGCGGTGGGAGCTGCCATATTATTATGGCCGATTATGTTGGTATTATTGGTAGTGTTCCTCATTCTTACCGCTATGTATACCAATCTTTATGCCAATTACCTTGATATGCCGGCTTTATTCTTGGTGCCTTTATTGGCTTTGGTGGCGCTTATTGCACTGCGAGTTATGCTTTCACAAGGTAAGCTTATTTTAGCTTTTGCCTGTAGCGGTGTGTATATTTTGGGTGTTACTTTCTTCGGCGTGCTTGGTATGTTCCCCGGAATTATTATTTCCAATATGGATCCTGCCTTTACGGTAACGGCCTTCAATGCGGCTTCAAGTCCATTGACGTTGAAAATCATGCTGGGTGTTGCCTTGGTTTGCGTACCCATTGTGCTTGCGTATCAGGCTTGGATGTATGTAACTTTTTCCGGAAAGGTTACAGCTGAAGATCTTGAAGATGATCATGCCTATTAAAAAAATACTGTAATTTGTTTTTATGCAGAGGGGAATTTTTTACGAAAAAAGTTTCCCTCTCTTTTTTATTTTTATGAATTCATATAGTTACGTAAAGAAAATATAAGAGAGTTTTTTGTAAAAAATTGTATGTTTAGATATTTTTGTAAACAACTTAAAAAGCAGAACTAAATTTGTCGTCAAGTAATGTATATCATTTATTGACGAGTATAGAGTTTTCTTGTAAAATACATTTTTAGAATTGTCAGATTTTAAGCTTTATGGTGTCGATTGCTTTGCATTTCAAAAGTATTTTCATATCATTTTTTGAGGAGTTAATATGGCTCAAGCTTACGGACAACTTCCTTCATTTCTAAATGCCATTGTTCCCAATGTTTTTAAAAATATGCCTTTTCCTTGTATGTGCCTAGCCGGTGACATGCAGATAGTGTATCTTAACTTAGCCTTGGCAGAATTTTTAAAATTACCGACGGGAGTCACTCCACATGTCTCTGATTTTATATCAGAACTTTTATCTTCTTCTCGAAATGAAGCTGTGCAATTATCCGGAGTTTTGCAAAAAGCCATGGAATATGACAGCTACGAATGTATTTGCAAAATTAATAACTATGAAAAGACTTTAAGTCCTGCACAAATAGTTTTTAATGCTGTGACATATGCCGGAGAAAAGTTTTTTGTTTGTTATGTAAAACCTATGGATGACTTTTCTCAAGAAGCAAAACTTTCATGTCCAAATACCGAATTAACAGCCGCACTTTTGGATACCATGCCCTTGGTTATTCATATTTGGTCAAAGGACTGCACGCTCATTGATTGCAGCTCTGCTGTGCTGGACATATTTAAAGTACAAAACAAAGAAGATTATATTGCCAATTTTTCAAAATTTTCTCCCTTATATCAACCGGATGGACTTTCTTCTGACTTAATGAAACAATACTTGCAAGAAGCCTTTGACAAAGGCAAATGCACTTTTCAATGGATAAATTTAGACAATACCGGACGCAGTTTTCCTTCCGATGAAACTTTATGTCGTACTATACTCAACGGTGAAGAGAGAGTCATCGGTTATACTCACGATATTTCGGCTGTAACAGAAAATATCTTAAATATTACCACCATGGAAGAGCGTACTCGTGCTATTTTAGACGTAACTCCCATGGCCATCAATATTTGGGATAAAAATCTTAAGATGCGTGATTGCAATTTGGAAAGCTTGAAAATATTTGGTTATGAAGACAAAGAAGAATTTTTGGAAGAATATGACAGTACTTTTCCTGAATTTCAACCTGATGGCAAAAAAACCATGGAATTGGCACAAAAGGGTATGAGAGCCGCCTTTAAGCATGGCTATTATCACTTTGACAAATTTTATGGAAAAACAAAAACCGGCGAGCCTTTGCCCTTTGAAATTACCTACATTCGCCTTGTGCTGCGCGATGAAGAAATGATTATTGCTTATTTGCGTGATTTAAGAGAAATAACGCAAATACTTGACACTTTAAAAGCCAATGAAGAGCGTATCCAAACTATTTTGGACGATAGCCCCATGGCCATTCATATTTGGGATTGCGAAGGTAATATGTGCGATTGTAACCTCGAAACCCTAAGATTGTTTGGGTTTGATACCAAAGAAGAGTTTTTAAAAAATCATTTTTTAACTCTTACGGATAAACAACCCAATGGCGAGAGCAGTAAATTTGTTGTCCTGAAAGGTATTGAAACGGCATATGATACAGGTTATTGCCATTATGATAATTTTTGGGGACGTACAAAAAGCGGTGAGGAGTTGCCACTGGAAATTACTTTTATTTCTCGTGCCTTCCAAGATAAAGATATGGTTATTGTCTATTTGCGTGATTTACGTGAAATTACAAGAGTTTTAGATGAGCTCAAGGAAAATGAAGCTCGTGTGCAAACCATGCTTGACATAACGCCGCTTGGTATCAATGTGTGGAGTAAAGAGCAGGAGCTACTTGATTGTAATGAAAGTATTGTGAAGTTATTTGGATTTGAAAGTAAGAGAGATTACTTTGACAGCCGTGAACTTATAATTTTGCCCACGCAGCCGGACGGAACTTATACCCATGACCTTGGAGAGCGTTGTCTTTATAAAGCTTTTATTGAGGGGCAAACTGTTGAAGAGTTTGTCTTTTTAAATAAGCAAGGTGATGAAGTTCCGGTGGAGATTACCTTTAAAAAAACTCGCTTGCATGGAGAGGAAAGAGTTATTTCTTACATACGAGATTTGCGAGAACTTAAGGCCATGCTTGCCGGTCTTCAGGCGATTGAGGAAGATTTACGTGCAGCCAGAGATGCTGCAGAGCAAAGTGCCAGAGCAAAAAGTGAATTCTTGGCCAATATGAGTCATGAAATTCGTACCCCCTTAAATGGCGTCCTTGGTCTTTTGCATTTACTTGCCAAGACCGATCTTTCTACTTCGCAACAAGGTTATGTGGATAAAACTATTTTTTCAGCCGGTAATTTATTGCGTATCATCAATGATATTTTGGACTTTTCAAAAATCGATGCCGGTAAAATGGAGATGGAGCATATTCCTTTCACTTTACGGGAAATTAGCAGTGAAATAAAAGTTCTTTTTGAACCTCAAGCCTCTGCGAAAAATTTGCAATTGGAATTTCTCAAAAATGATTTGTCTTCAAAAATTATGCTTGGTGACCCTTTGCGTATTAAGCAAATATTTTTCAACCTTGTGGGCAATGCCATTAAGTTTACCGATCAAGGCAGTATTGTTATATCCATGGAAGGTGTTGATGAGGGTTCAAAAATGCGTTGCTCTTTCTTTGTGAAAGACAGTGGCATTGGCATGAGTCAAACACAATGCACACGCCTTTTTTCAGCATTTATGCAAGCTGATACTTCTTTTACTCGTAAATATGGCGGAACAGGACTTGGTCTCGTTATTGCTAGGCGTATTGCAAGGCTCATGAATGGCGATTTGTGGGTTGAAAGTGTAGAAGGCGAAGGCTCCACGTTCTTTTTCACCGCTGAATTTGAATTTGCTTCCGATGCGGATGATATAACGCGTATTGCCATTGAAAATACGGAATTTAATTATCCTGATAAAATTCAAGACGAAGCAAGCGGAGATTATGGTGACGAAATTATCTTTGATGAAAGTTTTGTCAATGATGAAGATAAAATATGTCAAAAATCAACTTCACAATCAGGCATGATTCAAGAAAATAGTTGTCATGAAAAAAGCGAATTACCTAGCAATGATTGTTCTGCACGCAAGGCTCATATTCTTTTGGTGGAAGACAATAATATAAATCAACTTATTGCCGAAGAATTGCTGCAAAGTGCCGGTCATACTGTTGATATAGCTCATAACGGGCAGGAAGCGCTTGATATGTTACGTAAAAATTTAACGGAAAAAATAAAATACAATCTCGTGTTCATGGACATTCAAATGCCTGTTATGGATGGTCTTACGGCTGTGACAAAAATTCGCGAAGACGCACAACTCAAAGATTTACCCGTTGTTGCCATGTCTGCTCATGCCATGACCGGAGACAAAGAAATCAGCCTGGAACACGGCATGAATGAGCACATAACCAAGCCTATTTCACCTGAAATCCTCTTTGCCACCGTGAAGGCTTATGCAAAATTTGAGGACTGATGCTTTACATAAATTTCATAGTCATTTAAGTTAAAAAGAGTAGTATTTTTTTTCTTGTGATGGGAGCTTTTTTCAAAAAGGTCCCATCACAAGAAAATATTGCTTTAAATATCTTCTACTCTGTCAGAGGGAGTTTTTTTAGTAAGTCTTTGCTCACAAAACCTGTTTATGTTCGAAGTGCTCCTTAAAACCTCCCTCTGGAGGGGGGTGGCACGCAGTGCCGGGGGGAGGTTTTGTAAGCACT
>CAYJHV010000087.1:0-1391 GCA_964369825.1 uncultured Desulfovibrionaceae bacterium
CTTTTCTACATACTTTTTCAACAAAAAATGATATGTATATCTTTTTCACCACGCCAAAACGTCTTCTGGTCAGAAAAATTAATATTTCACAAAAAAACTTACATGCTTTAGTGACGCAATTTCATACGCAACTTATGGATCCACAAACATATATTAAGCCTATTGCGCAAAGGCTCTATACCATACTTATCAGATCTCTTGAAAAGGAAATTCGTGCTAGTCATATTAAAACCATAAGCTTCTCCCTCGACGGTTCGTTACGCTACGTTCCCATGAGTGCTTTATATGACGGAAAATTATGGTTGGTGGAAAGTTATGATGTAGCATACTTTTCCGAGGCAGCACGTAATACCTTGCTGAGTGAAAAACCGCCACACACTAGCTTAATTGCCCTTGGAGTAACTCAAAAGCACGGTGCATTCTCAGCCTTGCCGGCAGTAAAACGTGAAATTATTGGTATCACACGGCAAAATGAGAATACAAAAATGAGCAGTGGATATTTTTTAGACGAAGATTTTACTGCTGACACTTTTTACGATGTTTTACGAAAAAAAACACCCCTTTTGCATATAGCCAGTCATTTTTCTTTTGAATCAGACGACCATGAAAAATCTTTTCTTTTACTTGGTGATGGTACAAAACTCACCATGGGAGAATTGTTTCATATACAAAACGTGGCTAGCTTTAGCCATCTTGATTTACTGACTTTGTCTGCGTGCAATACCGGGAGCGGTATCACCAAGGGGGATGGACGAGAGCTTGAGAGCTTCGGGTCACTGGCGCAACAAAATGGCGTGCGCACTGTACTTGCCTCTCTCTGGCCTGTAGCCGACGGTTCCACAGCTTCCTTTATGCAAGAGTTTTATAAACGAGTTGCCACAAACACCAAGGGCTCGGCACTAAGTCATGTACAGCGCAAGTTTTTGCATGGTCTTATTGGTCCACAACATATGAAAACTCTTCATGCTCAGCGTGGCACAGTGCTTGTGGCTAATAATCAATCAGCTACACCTGCAAAAAATGATTGGTCACACCCCTTTTATTGGGCTCCTTTCATTTTAATGGGAAATTGGAACTAATACTTTGAGTTGTAACTTGGAAATCCAAAAGTTGACAAGCACTTTTTAAAAATGCTAAAGCTAATCAGGTAAATTTATAAAATTAACCTTAACAAGTGAGAATATCAATGCAAGATGCAAAAACTGCAAATACAGAAGTTTTACCCATTCATGACAGCGAACTTCCTGCCTTACACGAGCAAAATATTACAGAATTGGCGCAAAGTATAAAGCTTGACGACCCTTCCTTGGACGTAACTTACGGTACCAAGACCATGCAAGATATTTCTCGTTTTTCTGATGATTTGCTTTCTCGTGTCAAATCAAAAGATG
>CAYJHV010000087.1:1401-6484 GCA_964369825.1 uncultured Desulfovibrionaceae bacterium
AAGTCTGACCAATCTTTTAACCAATGTGAAAGACCTTGATGTTTCAGAAATGGGTAAGGAACCCAGTTTCTTTGAAAAACTTCCTATTATTGGCTCCTTGTTCAATCAAGTGGAAAAAACCGTTGCCAAATTTCAAACTTTGTCAGAGCAAGTTTCTGCCATCAGTGACAAGCTTGAAACTTCCATGGTAGGTCTTTTGCGCGACATTGAAATCTTAGAGCAATTATACAATCATAATGCAAGCTTTCACAATGACTTAACTCTGTATATCGAAGCCGGCAGACAAAAATTGAACGAAGCAAAGACGGTGGAATTACCCAAATTGCAAGCAGAGGCCGCCGAATCTACCAACAGCATGGTAGCCCAAAAAGTACGTGATTTTTCAGAACAAATTAACCGTTTTGAACGTCGTCTGCACGACCTTGATATTTCTCGTACCATTACCACGCAAATGGCACCGCAAATCCGCCTTATTCAATCCAACAACAGAGCATTGGCGCAAAAAATTCAAACTTCCGTACTGACAACCATTCCCATTTGGAAAAATCAGATGGTGCTTGCACTTTCACTTCAAGGGCAACGCTCTGCCGCCAAATTGCAAAAAGACGTGGCAGATACTACCAATGATATGTTGCGCAAAAATGCCGCCATGCTTGAGCAAACTGCCATTGAAACTTCACGAGAAGTGGAACGCTCCATTGTAGATGTGGAAACATTGAGAGAAGTTCACAGTAAACTTATTTCCACCATCGACGAAACTTTACGTATTTCTCAAGAAGGACGCGCAAAGCGAGCTGAAGTGGAAAAAGAACTGGCCGGCATGGAAGTGGAATTGAAAGAATCGCTGGTGGCTCTTGCTGCCAAAAAGCAGCAACAAAGTATTGCAAGCGCACAACAAAAATAATACTCAATACGCATACACATCTAAAATGATGCAAGAAGGAGATACTATATGGGTATTTTTCATTTTTTACAAGGAAAATCAAAAATTGCTTTACTGGTTTTAATTTTTCTTTTGACAACACCTTTAACCGGTTGTGGCGGGTGCAGTGATATAGCTCAAGAACTTGATGATGATGATGACGATGATGACGACGATGACGATGGCGACGACGACGATGATGATTAAGAAAAATTAATAAATAAAAAATAGCCCTAAGAACTTATAATAACAAAGTGCTAAGGGCTATTTTTTTTATTATTTCTCGCTTCAAGAGCATGATTTTTTATGACAATTGCAATATCTTGTGCATAATTATAGGCAAGCAGTAAATCTTCTTTGGATAATAATTTTTCCATATGCTTTCTGGCAAGGCTAATTTCTTCATCCTCTTCTTCCAATAAATGCGCTAAATGATAGTACACAAAAGCAAGCTTTACATTTTGAACTCGCCCAAAGCCATATCTATACATATTACCAATATAATATAATGCCCTATACTTTGCCATCAAAGCTGCTTTTTCATAAAACACAAAGGCCTGTTCATAGTCTTGCGCAACACCTTCACCCGTTGCATATTTATTGCCAAGGTAAATGAAGGCATTCACACCTCCAAGCTCAATAGATTTATTATAATATTCAATGGCCTTGGTGAAGTTTTGAGGTACATCACGCCCAAGATCATAAAGAATGCCAAGTTTATTCAGCGCATTCACATTATTTTGCTTGGCTGCCTCATTCAGATAATATAAAGCTTTTTCCATGTTATATTGATTGCCGTTGGGATTTGCATACAAAGTGCCCAAATGATATTGAGCTTCCACATGCTTAAGATGAGCTGATTGCGTATAATAATGCACAGATTTTACAGAATTCACCAAAACACCTTCCCCTTTTTCGTACAAAATACCCAATTGATACAATGAAGGTGCATGTTCTCTTTTCGCTGCTTTTTCTAAAAAATCAATGCATTTCACATAATTTTTTTTCACACCCAAGCCAAATCGATACAAAGTTGCCAAATTATACATGGCAGTTACAGAATTATCTGTTTTTAATGCCTTATTATAGTGAAAATAAGCTTTTTTGAAATCCGTCTTCACTCCCAAACCATTATGGTACATTACTCCCAGCTTGTTGTGTGCATTATGCCCACGGTCTACGGCCAATTGATAATACTTAACTGCATTTTCATATGACTGCGGCACAATAAGACCATATTCATTAAAATACCCCACAGCATAAGCCCCTGCCGCACTGCCACCGTCTGAGGCAATTTTATAATAGGTAAAGGCTTTGGCATCGTCCTGTTCAACTCCAAGACCTTCTTTGTATAAAATAGCCAAATTAAATGAAGCAGAAGCCACATGCTTGGAAGATTTCAAAAATAAATCATGCGCCTTATGATAATCTTGCTGCACATTTTTCCCCTCATAATAGTACAAACCCAGATTATATTGCGCTTCAGGAATATCTTGCGCAGCAGCCAAGCCGTAATAATATAAACTTTTTTGAATATCTCTGTTGCCCTTAAAACCTTCTTCATAGCGCACTGCCAAATAAAATTGTGCAATTCCAAGACCTTGATCCGCAGCTCTTGCCAAGTAAAAATCAGAAAGTGAAGCATTTGCCGGCGTACCAAGCCCTGCTCTGTACATGGTAGAAAGCATGTATTGGCTGTGCGCATCATTAAGAATGGAAGCTTTTTCAAAGTAAAAGAATGCTCTTGCAAGGTCTTTTACTACATATTTACCGGAAAAATAAAAAACACCCAAAAGGTCTTGAGCCTTGGCAATGCCGTTTTCTGCTGCTTTTTCAAATAATTTCAAAGCCATTTTAGAATCTTGCTTTACACCCATACCATTTAAGTACATAAGACCTAAGTTAAAGCCGGCAGAAAAATCCCCATTCTTGTATGCTTTTTGAAAAGAAGCAAACGCTAATTCCCTATTTTTTTTTCGATGTTGTGCTCTTGGTCCATCAAAAATAGCTTCACTTAATTTACCGTCTTTATGATGAAGTATTTTAGGCAATGCCTGCACAGAAGCCCAGACAAGTTGGCTACTTAGAAAAATTATGGTGCAAATTATTCCAAAGATGGTTTTTAAATTTTTATGTTTCAACACAATCATTTTATTTACCTTCATTTTTGTTGCGTCAAAAGATGATATATTTCTTTTGCCGTCCAACCAAAAACCTTGCTTTGCACTCGCCTGCTCACTTCTCGTGCTTTTCCGCCCTTTTGTAATTCTTCTGTCAAAAGTCTGCATACTTCATCTTCGTCACTACGTAGAATCTGTTCGGGTTGTCCGATAATTACAGTGATTTCACCTTTTAAATCCAAAGGAATTTCTGCAAAATTTTCCAGACGAGTGCAAATAAATTCCTCATAAATTTTAGTGAGTTCACGGGCAATACACAATTCACGTTTACCTAAAAGACTAAATGCCAAGCTCAAAGTTTTATGCAATCTGTCTTTGCGCTCAAAAAAAACCAAGGTGGAATGAACATGTATAAAAGGCGCAAGAATTTTTTCTTGTGAAACGGCGTCTCTTGGAAGAAAACCAAAAAAAGTGAATGGTTGAGGAGCAATGCCGGCGCACATTAAAGCAGTAATGGGTGCCGACGGTCCGGGTACCATGGAAACCTTTATGCCGGCATTACGCACAGCGCAAAGCAAGCGAAAGCCGGGATCTGCCATCAGCGGAGTGCCGGCATCGGATATAAGTGCGGCTACCTTGCCTGCCTGTAATAAAGCAAGCACCTCTTTAATGCGTGCTTCCTCATTATGTTCATGTAGTGAAAGAAAAGATTTGGCTTTAATGTGTGCATTTTGACAAAAAAGCCCGGCACGTCTTGTATCTTCTGCCAAAATAACATCAACAGTGGATAAAACTTCTTTGGCACGCAAACTCACATCACCAAGATTACCCAGCGGAGTTGCTACCACCCAAAGTTGCACATCAGGAGATATTGGTATGGGCTGTAAAAGCATGGTCATAAAACTCCACATGAAATTTAAGCTTTGGATTTATAGTATAATTTACTGTTGCCACAGCAAAACGACAAGGCTTTTCAAAGGCACTGTGCGCCCGCAACCAAACATTGGCAGCTCTTATGATAGTAGTACGCTTTTTAACACTCATACCTTCAAAAGGAGAAGTCATGCCCTCAAGTTTGCGTGTTTTTACTTCCACAAATATTATACCTTCAGCGTCTTCACAAACCATATCAAGCTCAAAAGATTCGTGACGCCAATTACGATACAATATACGCATACCAAGATTTTTTACATGGGCAGCCACAGCATTTTCTCCACCTATGCCTATATCTTGATTTTTGCCAGATGAAAAAATTTTTGCCAACAATACTTTGGTAAGCACACACACTTTTTGCCAAATCATCGCAATAAATTTCCCCATTGCGCTTTTTGTGTGCCGGAAGCCCCTTGTGCTACCATACTTTTTAATGGCTCAAAAGTGAGTCGATGCAATGGACAATGCCCATACTTCTCCAAAGCATGAAGATGCTCCTTGGTACCATATCCTTTGTGCTTGGCAAAATTATATGCAGGCCAACGAACGTCAAACTCTTCCATCAGCTTATCTCTATGCGTTTTTGCCACAATGGAAGCTGCCGCAATGCTTGCCATAAGTCCATCGCCACCCACAATAGCTTTTTGTTTTAAGGGTATCGTCTGCAAATAAGTAGCAATAACATGTGGCGGAAGAACTTTATTGCCGTCAATATGCAAAAAAGGCTGAAAAGGGTCATTATAAGCAGATTGCGCCGCTGCAACTCGCTCTGCAAGCTGCACTACTGCCTTGGCCATGGCATGAAAAGTTGCCTGTAAAATATTAATTTTATCAATATCTTCTTGCCACACAATACCAATACCCACTTTTGCCGAGACATAGATAGCTTGTACCAAGTCTTGACGCTTGCTTGCACTGAGTTTTTTTGAATCATTTAAGCCAATAATAGTATGATCCGCCGGCAGAAGAACCGCTGCGGCAACCACAGGACCGGCAAGACAGCCACGTCCTGCTTCGTCAATACCAACTTCTGTAAAAGGTAAAGATTGCGAACAAGTATTAAGTGGAAGAGATTGGCTTTGCATACGAATAATCTAGCCTAAGTAGG
>CAYJHV010000088.1:0-6061 GCA_964369825.1 uncultured Desulfovibrionaceae bacterium
ATATTGCACGGGAAAACGCATTGACAAGGCAAGAAAAGTCCGTTCATTTTCCTGAAGAATCTGCGTATATTAACAAAATATACAGTCAGGTGCTTGGCTATGAAGTAAGCGATACACAACAAGATTTCTTTAATTTAGGCGGAGACAGCCTCAAAGCTATGAAAGTCTTGGCTTGTTTGCAAGAAAATTACCCTATGCTCAGCATGTATGACTTTATAAATAATTCAAGTATCCTTGCTTTGCATACCCATTTGAAAACATTGCCAATACCTTCTTTGCCCACAAGCGCAACGCCTATAACCGAAAAGCAAGACGCCCCCATCCCCTTTACTGCTGCGCAGTTGGCACTTTGGGCACAAGAACTGGCTCGCCCAAAGAGCGATCGCTATCATATGCCATATGTTTTCAGCTTACAGGCAAAGAACACAAGCCAAAATGTCACTCCGGATGTAGAACAATATATCGCCGGCATACTTACTGCCCTTAATGCTCAGCCCTTATGTACAAGCCACGTACACGGTCCCATAGAAGCTCCCTATTTTCTGCCTTTCAGTTTGCCCATACCTACATGCTCACGCTATACTGTCGCAAATTTAGACGAAAAAAATTCTATTCTTGAAAAGATATTGCATCAGCCTTTTCAACTCACCAAGGAAGTTCCCCTGCGTTTTGCACTTTTACACTGCAACGACAATAGCGAACAAAAGTGGCTTTTTGTGCTGGTTATGCACCATATCATTGCTGACGCCATAGGTTTTACTGCCATATTGGAAGAAGCCATTGCACATCTTAATCAAAGGGTACACACAGAAAATTTTCCCGGTCAAGCACAGCGTGCGCACTTGCTACGCAAAGCCGCCGAACAAGAACAACTTTTTTTACAAAGTGCTTCAATTCAAAAAGAAATCAGCTTTTGGAAAGAAAAACTTTTCCCCCTGCCGCCGGCAATTTCCAAAGCTCTTACAGGTTATAGTCCGCACTCCACAAGTCTTGATAATGCCGGCTATATCGGTATGCCCTTGGATTTAGCCCCGCTTCAAGCCTTGGCTCAAAAGCATAACAGCAGCTTATTTACTGTAATCATCGGACTTTTAGCATCTTTTTTATGTGAGTACAACAAACTCAAGCACTGCATACTCACCATTCCCATGGGCACACGAAACCACAGCACCTTACATAGCGTGTGTTCATATTTCACCAATGCCGTGCCTTTGCGTCTTAGCCCTGCTCCGCACTCTTGGAGTGAAAGCATAGAAAATGCTAAGACAGAATTGCTTACGGCCATTGCCCACAGCGCTTTCCCTTCGCATATCCTTGCCAAAGAATTACAGTTAAGCTTTGAGGAACAAGCCGGTTTATTTGATGTTTTTGTAACACATATGGATATGAACTTTCCTTCCCTGCCTGCACATTATCCATTGGACATACAATTCTCCCCCACGCAAAGCACACAGCTAAAAGCTGCCAAAGCTCCTCTTTCATTTATGTTTATCACCAAGGGAGAAGATTTTGACGTCGTCTTGGAATATGCGGAAAATATTTTAAATACAAAGGACGCACACAATCTTATGCATGATTTTGTGCAATTTATTGGGAAAAATCATACTGATTTTGCACATTCCACCGATGAAACAACCTTAAATCTGCCAAAAACTGCAACACAACAAGTATTTCATCAAACTGACCGTAACAATAAATCTGCAAGTGACAACAAATCTGTAAGTGACTCCCACCAACACCCACTGTCCTTGGCTTGGCAAAAAATTCTCGGATATACCCCAAACCCCACAGACAACTTTTTCTTACAAGGCGGAGACTCCATTAAAGCCATTCAGCTGGTGGGACATCTACACAAAGCCGGCATCGAAGCTCTTTCCCCCTCTGATTGCTTCGCATACCCCATATTCAGCGAACTTTGTGCCCGCCTTGCAGAACTTGAGGACAAAGGCAAACACGAACAAAAAACGCCGAATATAGCGACCATAAAAAGCGGCGAAAAAATAGCTCTCCCTCCTCTACATACTCAATGGGTACAGCGTCATCCCAAAAGCTGGAAGCACTTTTATATGCCGCTCCCCGTGCGCTTGCACACTGTTACCCCCCATACCCATGCCTCCATTGACATACATCGATTGCAACAGGCTTTTTTTCAACTTGCCCACAATCACGAAGCCTTGCGCCTCAATGTACACACAGACAATTCACAAGACGCTCACTTTATTTACACATCTGAAAATAAAGCCCTGTGGCTTGAGCTGCACAACATGTCAGAGCATACCATATCTCAAGCCTTTGCTCTGGCTTCCAAACAGCTCTTCAATAATTTATCGGCAACAGACATACGCCCTACCTATGGCTGCGCACACTTCATACACAACGACACGCACTATGCCTTGCTCGGCTTTCATCATTTTTTTGTGGATATTATTTCCTTGGAAATTCTACGTGCAGAGCTTATACAAAACTATGAAAATCCTCATCAAAACACTGATACATCTCTTACCTTGGGTGCGGCAAGCTATGCCAAGATTTTGCAAAGCATAAATGAAAATTCTGCCTTTGGCATCTTCACCGATGAGGAAGATTTTTTACACGAAGTCAATTTCTGGCACAAAGAACTCTCTCTTTTTCCGCAAAATAACCACACTGAGCATGGGCATACTTCTCACCCTCGCCAAGTCTTCACCTTTACCATCAACGACTTTCATTTTCAAAATCAACGACGTGGTGCCGGTTTGGCAGAAATTTTGGCAGGGCTAAGCGTAGCATGTACCAAAACACGTACCGCTCCCCTCTTACTCACCCTTGAAAGCCATGGACGTGAGCAATTATTAAGCGACTTAAATATCACACATACCGTGGGTTGGTTTACGGCTGCCTTTCCTTTTGCCATCTTGCCTGAACATACAGAGCAAAGGTACATGCCGGAACTTGCCGATTTTTATGCGCAAAAACTCGAATCCTTGCCCATGCGCGGAGCACGTTTTGCCTTTGCGGCGGAAAAAGAACCACAATTACAAAACTATGCCGCACAAATAAGCTTAAACTATGTGGGAAGAAATCTGCAAAGCAAAGCCACAGAACAAGAATTTTTAGAACCGCTCCCGCACTTGGCAAGCCCCAATGCTTTGCCCCATGTCTTGTCAGAGCACTTTGTATATGACTGCCCCATAAACATTAGTATTTTCTTGGATACGGAAAATTGCTTACATTTTTCGGTGGATTTTGACAGCCAAACATTTTCTGTGACAGAAATTGAATCTCTACTTAAAGCTTGGGAAATGGCATTACATGAACTTGTCGATACCTACCCATACGCACTCAATCTTTCTGAAAGCATGTACACAGAATTAAGTGAGGTGTGTCAATGCGCAAGCAGTGACATCATATCCATAAGCCCTCCCGACTCAGCAGAAGAAGCCATGCTTTTTCAATACTTACTTGACCAAGAAAGTAATGAAAAAAATGCTTATTACACACAACAAATTTGCTTTAATTTACGTCCGGAAAACGGCAAAGCTATGCTTGACGAGGATATTTTGCTACAGGCATGGCATGACCTTTGTCGACGACACGAAGCTTTGCGTATGCTCTTTGCACACACTCAAAAACATGCTTTTGTGCGTGTTATCCTTAAAGAACCGCATTATTACTCAGAACAAATCAACCTTGTCAACCTCTCGGAAACTGCGCAAGAAAAACAGCAAAGCGAGGTGCTTAGCGCATTACGCCTCAAAGACTTCAACCTTACAAGCGGTCCGGTATTGTTTTTTAGCCTTTTTCGCCGAAAAGATACACAAGGCACATATTGGGAAATGGCGTGGACTTTTCCGCATATCCTCATGGACGGCTGGTGCATAGGTATTATGCTGGAAGAGTTGGAAGAACTGTACATGGCTTTGAAACAAAAAAGAAAGCCGAACTTAGCTCCGGCACCATCACTTACCAAGGTACATGAACTTATTCCTTCCAATCCCAAGGCTCTCAAGGAATTTTGGAGCAGAGAACTACACAATGCTCCGCAAAATACCGGTATTGTGGATATTCTTAATGCAAACTCCCAAAAAGTACCGCATTCCGCACAGCATAACTTAAACGGTACTTTTTTGGAGCAAAGCCTTTGTCTAGACGCAAAAAAGGTGCAAAATCTCAAACATGCCGCCGCTACCTATGCCGTCACCTTGCCCCAACTTATACAGGGCTTATGGGCATTACTTTTAAGCAGTGCAGGGCAAAAAGATGTTGTTTATGGTATGGTTATGGCAGCACGCTTACCACATATTCAAGGCATGGAAAAAACCCTCGGGCTATTTTTACGCACTTTGCCCATACGTGTGCAATGGTATGAAGAAATGCTCTTTAAAGAGCTTGCCCTTGCTTTGCGCCAAAAAGCTGTGGAACTTGTTCCGCATACATGTGACGCTTTGGCAGATATTTTGAAATGCTATCCCGGTGGAAACCAAGATGAGCTTTTTGATCACTTACTTGTTTTTGAAAATTATCCTTTGAACTTTGACGGTAGTTTTTTAGGCATCAATGCGGTACAAGGTTTTGAGCGTACCCCCTACCCTTTGATCCTCTCCGTATATACTACGCATGACGCCTGTCACATGCGCTTTACCTGCAATACAAACAAAATCTCCTCAAAAAAGCTTGAATTGCTCATAAACACTTGGCAAAATATTCTTGATTCATTTATAAATACAGTTCAGTGCCATGATTTTGACAAAGTGGGCTGCCTACAGCTTTGCGCATTGGCGCATACCTCCTTGCACACAGTAGAAAAACTACCCACACCATCGGTAAAAAATGATGCACTTGTGGACTTTTTGCATGAAAGTTCACTGCACGGAGTCTTTTTAGAATTTTTGCAAACTCATCCACATATGGAACAAGAGGCAGCATATATCAGCGCAAATAATGAAGTTTGGAGCTATGGCGAACTACTCGTTGCCGCAAGACGCATTGCCAAAAGTCTCACGCATATCTCAGCTCAAGAGCCTGTTGGTATAGCCATAGACCCAAGAAAAGGACATGGCGGAGAACATGTGGCTTGTATGCTTGGCATACTTATGGCCGGAGGCTGTTACCTAACCCTAGATCTCGAGGCTCCCAAAGGGCATATTGTCAATATCTTAAATACAGCACAATGCCATCACATAATCTTCCATGATAATTATGATCATCCGCTGTATACTCCCGATATCGCATGTTCTTATACTCGTTATAAATTTGAAGATTTCATGCTGTCCGACCCATTGGATTTTCATGATATCAAAAAAGGACAGAGAGATATAGGAAATGCAGGTGCCTGCTTAATATTTACTTCCGGTACCACAGGCACGCCTAAAGGAATACTCATTCCGCATCAAGGCATCTTACGTTTGTTTCGTGATAAGAATTTTCAACACTTTGCCCCCCTTGAGCGCATCGGTCGAGCAAGCTCTCCTGCCTTTGATTTTTATAATTTTGAAATCTGGCTTCCATTACTCAATGGAGCTACCGTTTGCAGTTTTTCTTTGGATACGCTCACTTCCATAAAGTTATTGCAACAAGACTTACTTGACAAAAACATCAGTACCTTTATTCTTCCCACCGGCTTATTACACAGCTTGGCGGCGGAAAAACCCGATATTTTTTCATCCTTAAAATATATTTATACCGGTGGAGAAGTTCTCAATACCAGACTAGCCAACCATATTTTAAAGGCATGTCCACATACTAACATCTTCAACGGCTACGGTCCGGCAGAAAACTCCATCTACACCATGGGACATTGGGTCCGGTATGAAGATACCATGGACCACTCAAAATCCATCCCCATCGGCCTACCTTTAACATGCACACAAACATATATTGTGGAAGAAAATGGAAACCTTGCCCCGGACGGTACATGGGGAGAGCTCTGTATTGGCGGTCTTGGCCTTGCGCCCGATTATTACAATAATCCCACAGCAAGCAAGCAAGCCTTTCGTACTCTTGCGGCAACGGGCGAGCGTGTGTATTACAGCGGAGATTTGGTACGTAAAAATTCTCATGGACTTTTTGAATTTGGCGACAG
>CAYJHV010000088.1:6071-6483 GCA_964369825.1 uncultured Desulfovibrionaceae bacterium
GTAAAAATACGTGGGTATCGAGTGGAAACTTCTCACATTGAACAAGCATTTTTACAATTAAGCGGTATAAAACATTGCGCTGTTATTGTAAGCGGTGAACGTGAAAATAAAGCCCTCATAGCTTTTGTCTTAAATGAAAATGCAACCGATTCCCATATCTTGCAAGAAAAAGTAAGAGCAATCTTACCGGAATACATGTGCCCTCAAAAAATTATTCACTTGCAAAAATTTCCTTTAACCAATAACGGTAAACTTGATCGCAAAGCCTTGCACGCTCTGATTAAAACTGACGATTCCATGAGCCAAAACGATCACCACATATCTTCACAAGAACATGTTGCAACCATACAGCACATTTTCAGTAAAGTGCTTCAAATTTCATTGAAAGAAATTAAGGAATACGGCACTGATG
>CAYJHV010000089.1:0-3020 GCA_964369825.1 uncultured Desulfovibrionaceae bacterium
CTGTAATTCTATTTAATCAGCTTTTCCTTAATTTTTAGACGAATCAAGGCACTAGCATCGACTAACTATTAATATGTTTCTCAGTGACGACTAAGTATTTCTCCACATAGCCCCGTGCTTCGTATAAGACATTATCATTAAATTGGGTACGCTCGCTGCCAATGACAATCAAGGTGGACATATCCACTTCATCTTGAGGGAATTGGCATAATTTACCCACCCATTTTTCTTCTTGCACACGTCCGGCATGGCGTACATAGGCACAGAAGATTTCATCGCCACGCTGTTCTTTGAAAATATTTAATGCTTCATGCAACAAAGCACGGCGTTTTTTTCCGGCAGGATTATAAAGTACTATGGGTAAAGCCGATTGTGCCACCGCTTGTAAATTTTGGCGTACTTCTGCGGTGGGTACAAGTAAATCCGAAAGACTGACCAACGAAAAACCGTTTTGTAAAGGAGCTCCCAGTGAAGCTGCTGCCAAATTAGCCGCCGTAACCCCAGGTAATACTTCAATACTCACGTCTTTGAAAGCTTCGTTTTGCGCTTTGAGCTCAAAGAGCAATCCTGCCATGGCAAGAATGCCGGGATCGCCGGAACATACCATGCAAACACTTTTACCGCCGGCTGCCACATTTAAAGTTTCGGTGCAACGCTTCACTTCACCCATCATACCATTTTGAATGATGGCTTTGCCGGCTATGCGATCTCGTATAAAGTCCACATATTTATCATAACCTGCCACAACGTCACAACGGCGCAGTGCCATATCCACTTCCGGTGTAATATGTCGAGATTCCCCTGAACCAAGACCTACAACCACCACTATTTTCTTTTTATGCCCTTTAATATGTCCATGCGCAATTTTGGCAACGGCTAAAGTCATATCTTGCAATGTCTTTTTTTGACGGTATAAACGAGGTCTTGTGCTCACATTCATAGCCGTGGCGTATCCTGCAGACAAAAGGGCAGAAGCTTCGCAGACGGAAGATGTGCCCAATTTTTCTTTCACGATAACAGAAGGATTAGGGACAATTACGGTATTAAGGTCGGCGGCGGCATGAAATTCCAGCGGAATGTTCCATTTTTGACTCAAATCAAGCATGGCTTTTTCTTCTGTCTTCACATCGCAGGTGGCAAAACAGGCTATTTGCTTGGGGTTAATGGTATTTTCATCAAGAAATTTCTGCACTTGAGCTTCAAAAAGCGCACTGTCCATATTTTTGCGGCATCCCATACCGAGCACCAAAGCTTTACTGCTGATTTTCAAATAGGTAACATCTTCTTTTTGCAGATGCTTATGAATATGACAATGCCCCAAGGTATTTTGTCCATCACACCATATAACAGCATATTTTGTATTTATTTGAGCAAGATTTTCCACAAAATGCACGTGAGGATTATCGGCATAGTGCGTGACATAGAGTGCTTGCGGTCCCAAAAAAGACACATCTTTTTTATGCAACAAAGCCATATTCAATGTTTTTATGGCATCCACATTCATAATCCGTGCATTTTCCATGGCAGCAAGTTCGTCAAATGCCACTACATTTTTACCGTCGGTGGCAGTACCGATGACAGCCTGACCGCCGGTAATTCTGGCAATGCGCCGACTTAAGCGATTGGCACCGCCCAAATGCCCGGAAGTGAGACTGATAATATGCGCCCCACTTTCGGGACAAGCAATCACTGCCGGATCCATGCTTTTATGCTCAAGAAGTTTTGCTACTTTACGCACGGCAATGCCGGTGGCGCATACAAAAATATGTGCCGCAAAATTTTGCCATTGCTCTTGTAAAATACCATCAAAATCATGCCCTGAAATAATTTGTACTTTGGGGAGATTTTCAGAATGTTTCTGTGCTTCCGGTATTATGGAATTTTTATAAGTACAATAAATTGTTGTTGGCAATTGTAATCCTGTGGCAATTTCCACCGCTTTACTCAAACCTTTTTGAGTAAAGGCATACAAGGCACAAGCACCAACAAATTGTTCATGAACCAAGGTATTTCTATAACCATGGGAAAAAGATTTATCATAAAGCAATGAGCTTGTATCATGCTGTCCGAGAGCATTACCCACAAGGATCAGGGCTTGGCGTCCAATGCCGGCATCTGCACATTTTTGGGCTATATCTGCCACCGTACCACGAATAATGCGTTCATCCGGCCAGCTCACACGATAAACCAAAACCGCCGGAGTCTGCGCTTGCACCTCACCTTCAGTCATAAGATCTTGCATTAATTCTGCTATTTTTCCGGTACTCAAAAAAAAGACCAAGGTAGCACCAGTTTTGGCAAAGTCGGAGGCTTTTTCTTTTTCAGGCATGGGAGTACGTCCGGGGGTACGAGTAAGAACCACCGATTGACTCACATCGGGTGCAGTGAGTTCGCAGCCAAGAGCGGCGGCGGCGGCAAACACAGAGCTTACACCGGGCACAATATACGTTGCTACGCCTTGTGCATGAAGCCCTTTGATTTGCTCGTTTATGGCACCGTACATGGCGGGGTCTCCGGTATGCAAGCGTACAACTTGCTTGCCTGCTTTGGCCGCTGTGCTCATGGTCAGCACTTGTTCTTCCAAATTCATGCTTGCCGTATCAAAAAATTCACACTCTGCTTTGCAAGCTTGTAAATGTTCGGTGCTGACAAGAGATCCTGCATAGAGTACAAGGTCGGCATTTTGCAAAAGGCGCAAACCTCGCACAGTGATAAGGTCATCGGCACCGGGACCTGCTCCCACAAAAGCAACTGTAGGATTTTCCACTTCAACTTTTTTGTGTTCATTGTTGTTCATTCTCTGTCTCATTATATTTTTTTGGGCAAAAAGTGAATAAATAAATGGTATTTTGAGCCTTTAAATAGCTATAATCAGCATTAATATCATGTTCATGAGAAATTTGTATGCTGGATAAATGTACATGATATGCGGCGCAATTTTTTGCATATGCTGCAATGGTATGAAAAGATTGCAAGGTAACGGCACTGACCACCAACAGACCTTGCGGCTGTAAATGTTC
>CAYJHV010000089.1:3120-6447 GCA_964369825.1 uncultured Desulfovibrionaceae bacterium
TGTAAAAATTCCAATGCATTCACATGCAGTAAAGTATAATTATCCACGCCCAATTTCAAGGCATTTGCTTCAATGTGTGCAAGACGAGACAATTTTTGCTCAAGAGCAAGTACTTTGAGATGCGGGCATAATCCTGCCGCTTCAAGCCCCACCGAACCACTGCCGGCGCCCAAATCCCATAAAACGCCCCAAGCCGGTAAGCGCAAACGTGCTAAGATGACAGCACGCACATCGGAAGCGGTGATGAGATTATTTTCCTTGGCATAGTAACTTTCAGGTAAGCCAAGGGAAATGTGAGGAGCTATCACGGTCTGCATAGGTATTTTCCTGTAATGTTGCAGACATTTATAATATTCAGGCGGTACAATGAGCAAAATTGACGTGGCATGACTTGATACTTGCGCCAATTCTTGCAGTGTACCCACTTGAATTTTTTCATCTTCCGTACCGAGTCGCTCTGCCACTACAGCTAAGGAAGATGAAAGCGGTGCATGGAAATCAATTAATTGCTTGGCTATGCATGATGCAGTGTACCTACTGCCGCCATAAGTGAGTGAAAAAGGAGCCGAAGCAATGCGCCGCAGCGGTATGCATTCCTTGGAATGTACGGAAAATAAAGCCACTGAGTTCCAAGCTAAACCCAACTTGTGAAAAAGAGCCTGAAAGGCTGTTATATGTGGGTGAAAAGTTATGCTTTGCTCATGACGCACATGCAATAATGTACCGCCAAAACCATTGTAAAGAGCATCGCCGGAAGTTAGGACGACCACCTGTTTACCCTCTTGGCACAGCGACAAAGCCTTTTTTGCATCTTCCCTTGCCTTTGCCGCAATCAAATGAATTTCTTGTGTTTTGTTATCAATCCATGCGGCACAAAGTATAAGCAAGAATTTGGATGCAAAAATGACCTCGGCATTTTTAATTAAACCAATGCATTTATCACTCAATTCAAGGTCAATACCACAAGAAATAACGTCCATATGCCCTATTTTTTGCATTGTTCCACTTCCAAAAAATAATTTTCGTGAATGTGTTCTTCGTTTATGGGAAGCTCTGCCGCAGAATTTTGCTCGGCAGGTAAGGTCTGAATATTTATATTCTGACTTGTTTGTGTTTTGTGTGGCTGTTTATGCACCGAAGAACTTTTTTCAAAAAGAAAATTCCCTTGAAAATCAAAGAGTAAAATACGTAGTTTTGTTGAAATAGTGACAAATTTCTCCCATTGTTGAAGAGCTTGCTCTGCCAATTGTTCTAAAATATGCAAGCGATTTTCCTCGGGGATGGACAGTAAGGCTTCCCTAACGGTCACACTGTTTTGCAAAGCATGGTGCAAATGTGCGGCGTTCGGAAGTATTTTTTTCACCGCATTACATAAAATACTCATATCTTGCTGAACTTTATGGGCATGAGTATTTTCAAAGCCGGCGGCATATTTGCATAATTTTCCGGGCATACAAGCAATAACAATTTCTTCCATGCCATAAGCACAAGCGCATTGAATGCTCACGCCAATGAAATCGGCAATGCAGGCAAAAGCCGTTTCTGCATAATCAGGCAAATATTTTTGCGCTCCTTTTTTGGTGCGTCCGCCGGTACAAAAAACCATGCTACTACCCTTAGACATATATTGTGAGCGAACGCAGATATTTATGGTAGCAACGTAGGCCGCATGACTAAAGGGACGCACAAGACCGGTACTGCCCAAGACAGAGATACCGCCTTCAATGCCCAAATGTTTGTTGAGGCTTTGTTTTGCTAATTTTTCACCTTTAACCACACCAAAAGAGAAAAGCCAAACTCCTTGTTGCATTCCGGCTTTTGCTAAATTTTTTGTGAGCATGTGACGAGGAGCGCTGTTGATGGCCCATTTTCCAATTTCGCAATCAAGCCCCGGACGTGTACATATGCCAATACCTTCAAGGGCATGAATGATGAGCGTTGCCTCACCCACTTGCAGAGTATAATCGTGTTCTCCCGCATCTTCAAAGGTGGCTTTGCTCAATTTTCCATAAAAAATTGCTTTGTGTGTACAATCGGGATCATCGCCTCCGTCTTTTTGTAAAGCTGTCATTCCTTGTACTTTGTGGGGCAATAAAGGAATATGACGTTGTCTCCTGTCCAAAAACTCCAATAAAACTACTTCCTTAGCTCTACGATTCCCGTTAATTTCTTGCCACAAAGCAAGGGCAAGGGCACACATACAGGCTCCGGTGGAAAATCCCCAGCGTAAGGGCATGGCTTGCTCTTTATCCTTAGTCATTGATATAGTGCCTTTGCGCTAAAGAATTTTTACGCTGTCGGTAAAATTTTCCATGATGGCATGGAGAGTGGTCACTGCCAAAGCAGAACCGCCACGCCGTCCGTGCAGTACAATTTGCGGCACAGGGCAGGTGCTCAAAAGTTCTTTGGATTCCACCACGTTCACAAAACCCACCGGCATGGCGATGACCAAGGCAGGACGTACATTTTCTTCTAAAATATAGCGTGCGATGCGTGCCAAGGCCAGCGGTGCATTGCCAATGAGTACAATGCTTCCGTCCAAAATAGGTTTTGCTTTTTCGGCACTGCACAAAGCACGAGTACTGCCGAGAGTTTTAGCTTTTTCACGAACATCTTCATCGGCAATATAACAGTGCACATCGTCCTTGGTATAGCCGTCATGCATCACTTGCAAACGTGCCAAGGAAAGTCCGGCCTTAATCATATGAGAATCACAAAAAATAGGAGCTTTTTTAAGCAAAGCTACTCTGCCGCTGTTTATGGCATCATGCTCAATACTTAATCGCTGTACAATATTCATATCTGCGGTGGTATGGATAATCCTGCGTGCCACTTGCCATTGTTCTGCCGACATTTGTTTATGGAAATCACATTCTTGTTCAATAATGCGAAAACTTTCCGCTTCAATTTCTGCCGCACTTAAATTCCAACGTATATCCATAAAAACCCCTCATTTTTATTATAAGTAGTCGACGCTCACTCCAAATGCCCCTTCGGGGACGCCGGTGCAAGTTCCGGCTCATTACAGTGCAATATGTATGTAAAATGCCGTGGCGCATACGCCTGCAACGGTGATAAGTAAACGGGTAAATTGCATGGTAAAGACCACAATAAAGGCTATATTTGTGGGAAAAATAGCCAAAGCTGTAGGTAAATTGCGGCGCAAAGTGCGTATGGGATTACCTATGGCACTGGCCGCAAGCATGGCAAGCAAAATTTGCGCATTGTTAATAAGACCTTCTGCTCTTAGATTGGCAGCTACCGCAGAGGACTGAATGAGTCCGCCAATTTGCGTGGCCACTATGGAAATAGCTTCCACGGGAAAAA
>CAYJHV010000090.1:0-6394 GCA_964369825.1 uncultured Desulfovibrionaceae bacterium
ATTGATAAAAATAAAAATCCTCTTTTCTTGAATGTAAGCAGCAAGAAAAAGAGGATTTTTACTATATGTTAATGGAAATTATTTATCAAGCACATCATTGTTTTTTGATGCTTTAGGCGCATGAACTTCAATGTTATAAGATTGATGCAACCTTAAATTCATTTTTTCTGTTAACATCTTATCATTATCTTTTTCTATAGGCTTCAAGGTATCATTTGGCATAAAATTTCTCCTAAATATAATTTTTCTTCAGTGAAGATTCTTTAAATTAACATTTTCTAAAGCTAAGTCAACCTAATGTCAGTGAAAAAAACTTATTGATTTTATAACAAAAAATTATTGTATACGAAATTTTATACCACGTAAATGAGCCGAAACTTGCTTCCGGCATAGCATTTAGGTGATTGTATAAGAGCATTTTGATGTTAAAATGCTCTTATACTTAATGATAAATTATTATGAAGCGTTTTCCGCTGCTTTCTTTTTCGCACCAAGGCTTTGGTGTCTTTTTTGTGCGGAAAGAATTGTTTTGCGCAGCCGAATGGATTCAGGCGTTACTTCTACCATTTCATCTTCTCGCACAAAGTGCAGTGCAAATTCAAGGGTCATGGGGCGCACAGGTGTTAAAATAACGTTTTCATCTTTCCCTGAAGCACGCATATTGGTGAGCTTTTTTTCCTTACAGGGATTAACGTCGATGTCATTTTCTCTGTTGTGTTCACCCACAATCATACCTTCATAAACCGGTACGCCGGCAGGGACAAATAAAATTCCGCGAGGTTCAAGGTTAAAGAGTGCGTAAGGTACGGCAGAACCGGCTCTGTCGCAGACTATGGAACCGTTGTAGCGAGTCAAGAAGTCACCACGCCATTCTTCATAGCCTTCAAGAAGCGAATTCATAATGCCGGTACCTCTGGTGTCCGTTAAAAATTCGTCACGATAGCCTATAAGACCACGTGATGGTACGGAAAATTCCATGCGTACCCTTCCTGTACCGCCGCTTTTATCATTCATACAGTTAAGCATACGCCCTTTGCGCAGCGCAAGCTTTTCTGTAACAACGCCCATAAAGGCTTCGTCACAGTCAATATATAAATGTTCAATGGGTTCAAGGGTTTTACCTGTTTCAGATTTTTTTAAGATAACTTCAGGTCTTCCCACGGAAAGTTCAAAGCCTTCTCGGCGCATTTGTTCAATGAGGATAGCCATTTGAAATTCACCACGCCCTTTCACCAAGAAAGCATCTCTGTCCGCTGTTTCTTCCACACGTACTGCCACATTACGCAAAGCTTCACGTACCAAACGATCCCAAATAACACGAGTTTGCACTAATTTGCCTTCACGTCCGGCGAGGGGAGAGGTATTAATACCAAAGCGCATGGCCACAGTGGGTTCGTCAACTCGAATACGTGGAAGAGTACGAGGATTTTCCTTGGTGCAAATGGTATCTCCAATGGTAACATCTTCTATACCTGCAAGCACAACTATGTCGCCGGGTTCTGCGCTTTCCACTTCTGCAAGTCGAAGACCTTGATATACTTGCAACTTACTGACACGCAAAGGTTGCCCCTTTCCATCTTCTCCCATACATAAAAGAGCATCTTTGGCATGAATTTTTCCGTGAATTATACGTCCCACCGCAAGACGTCCAAGGTAATCTGAATAATCAAGGTCTGCCACAAGCATCTGGAAGGGTTCGCTTTCATCATATGAAGGACCGGGAATATGCTTGATAATGGTTTCAAAAAGAGGCGTAAGACTCACACGTTCATCTTCTAAAGAATGCATGGCAACACCATCTCGTCCGATGGCAAAAAGTACCGGAAATTCCAATTGTTCTTCACTGGCATCAAGGTCAATGAAGAGGTCATAGACTTCGTTGAGCACTTCTTGAGCACGGGCATCTTTACGGTCAATCTTATTAACTACCACCACCACAGGCAATCCGGCTTCGAGTGTTTTTTTCAATACAAAACGAGTTTGTGGGAGAGGACCTTCCGATGCATCCACCAGCAAAATGGCACCACTTGCCATGGAGAGGGCTCTTTCCACTTCACCCCCAAAGTCGGCGTGGCCGGGAGTATCAATAATATTAATTTTAACCCCATCGAAAGATACTGCACAGTTTTTTGCGGCTATGGTAATGCCACGTTCACGTTCAAGATCCATGCTGTCCATGATCCTGTCGTCCACTTGTTGATCGGCACGAAAAATACCGCTTTGTCGAAAAAGAGCGTCCACCAATGTGGTTTTGCCATGGTCAACGTGGGCAATAATGGCCACATTGCGAAGAAAATTATTGTGTTGCATAATTATTAAGGAAACACGTATTTATTGTGTTTGCTGAAGTTAAAGGTTTATTTAAAGGCAAATTCTAAAATGTGTCCGGCACTATATACTGCTCTTTCTGAAGTGACAAGTTTTTATTTTGCATAAAAAAAGGAAAAGAGTTTTTCCCTTTTCCTTATAATATTAAATGTTTTTAACACTAAAAGCCGAAGCGCACGCCAAGACTGAATTCATGGGCACTGATATCTGTTTCCACATCATTGCCCCAGAAGTGTGAAGTTGTATTACTGGTTCCAAGATAGCGATAGCCAAGGTCAGCAGTGACAGAATCGGTAAGTGCAACGCCAAGACCGGCGCTGGCGTGCCAAGCCAAGACGGTATCATCTATCTTGCGATCGTTACCATTGATTTCATAACTTCCGGTCACAAAGCCGGCACCTATGCCTGCGCCCAAATAGGGTGTTACTATGGATTCATTGTGGAAATCATAGTAGGCACTGCCCATAAGCGTATGAATGTTATACTCAAGCTTACTTTTGTAACCGACAAAATCAAGATGACCTTCGCTTTCATACATGGTACGCATGGCAAATTCAAGCTCGGTACGAATGGGCGTTTCAGATTGCTTATAAAAATCCATACCAATCATAAAACCCATACCTACGGTATTTTGTGAACCTGATCCGTCAGCACGTCCGCCACCCCATTGCGTTTGATAGGAATCTATAAACTTAAAGCCGCCATAAAGACCGTCAAAATTTTCGGCCAAAGCAGCACCGGTTAATGAGACAAACATCGTCACTGCAATAATTGTTCGAAATAACATAGTATTTCCTCCGTAATGTATTTTTTACATCATATAGAATGCAAAAATTGTTTTCCAAAATTACAAACAATCAACCAAATCATCGCCATTACTGCCTACCTTATAGCATAAAAGTAAGTATGACGGCAAGATGCACTAAAATCCATGTGTTTTGAGTAGCAATAAATATGCCTAAGCCATGTTTTGATTTTGTTCTAAGTACCTTAAATAATGTCTAGAGTTTGTTTATACTCAAAAATAGGCTTTTTTACGGAAAAAAAAATAAAAAAAATTGCAATAAAAAATCCTCGTACATAATTTTATATGTACGAGGATAAATTATTTTACTTAATATATTGATTGAATTGAGTTTTTAATCAAAAAATCATTTCATAGTACTTATATACCGCGCAAGAGAATTTTTTTCAGCCTGAGACATTTTCAGGAAAAGATTTTTCATGGTTTTTTTGGCTCCGGAATTAAAAGAACCTTTTTCATATAAAGCAAACTTTTTCAAGAGTTCAGCCTTGCCTTGACCGGCAAGATTATTTTTATGACAAGATATGCACTGCGCTTTATAAAGGTTGCCGCCTTTTGTGACGTCCACATCTTGCGCCATGGCACCCAAGGAAAGCACTGTTAAAATGAGAAAAGCCGAACCTAACACTAAAGCCAAGAGAGACAAAGAAATTCTTTTCATAAGACCTCCAAAGCATAATCAATTAAGGTTAGCGATTTATTCGGGAAGGACGCAAATTATACCTTCAATATGTCATTTAAGTCAATGGTATTTTATGAATTTTTTATGTAGTAATTTCAATACCCATGCGATTCAAATTAGCATTTTATTAAAAAAACCGACCCCTTCTGTGCTGAAAGAGCCGGTTAAAAAGAATGATTAAAAACTAAATTACTATTTTTTAACTATTTTTTAAATTATCCACCAAGACTGAAAGCTGCTGTGCTTGGTCGGTCAGGGACGCCACTGCGTGCGTGGCCTCATTCATGGCACTCACTGTATTATTGGCAATATTGGATACAGCCATAATAGATTGAGCAATTTCATCGGAAGTGGCAGATTGCTCTTCACTTGCTGTGGCAATGGCACGAATACCATCGGCACTGTGTTCTGCCATTTCTAAAATACCCTGAAGAGCCTGACCGCCTTCAATGGCAAGTTCCGTGGCCTCTTCAATGCGTGCCACTGCCGTATCCACTTGTTGTACGTTAACTTCCGTACTTTGCTGAATGGCATTGATAGCATTGGCCACATCGGTGGTAGAGGAAATGGTCTTTTCTGCCAATTTACGTACTTCGTCGGCAACAACGGCAAAACCACGTCCGGCTTCACCTGCTCTGGCTGCTTCAATGGCAGCATTGAGTGCCAGCAAGTTGGTTTGGTCGGCTATATCTGAAATAACGCTCATGACCGCACTGATAGATTGTGCATGGTTTGCCAATTCGCTCATATTTTGACGCAATTTCATGGACTCATCCTTCACTTGAGTCATGGACTGTTGGCATTTTTGAGTAATACCTGCTCCGGCAATGGCCTTTGCCTTGGTATTGTCGGCAAGCTCGGCACTGGTACCGGAATTTCTGGCAACTTCAAGCACGGTACCGTTCATCTCGTCCATGGCAGTGGCAGTTTCGGTCATACGTGCTGATTGTTCTTCAGCACCGGAGGTGGACAGCTCAATTTGCGTAGAAAGTTGTTCGGAAGCTGAGGCAATGTTGTTGACAATACCCTCAAGTTTTGCCACTGCCACCAAAATACTTTTTCTGTTTTCTTCGGCTTCTTCAGCTGACTTTTCAGCTTGTCTTGAGGCAATGGCGGCGTTATCGGCAGCTACTTGCGCTTCTTTGCTTTTTTCTTCTGAATCGAAGACCATCTGCGCCAAGTTTTTGACCATGGCACTAAAAGCTAGCCCCAAGGTTGTAAATTCATCATCACGCTTCAAAGCAGCATTAATTTGACCTTCTTGTTCAGCGGTAAGCTTCAAATTGCCTTCGGCAACATATGTTGCAATGCTAGCACTTTGTGAAACAATAACCACCACTTTTTTGATGACAATAAAGACAATCAAAGCCACCACAATAACAGTGACTATGCTTACCAAAGCAAGTATTAAAGTAATTTCATTGGAAGTTGTGTAAAAATCGCTTTCATCGGTTTCAATACCCACAATCCATTTAGTGGTGGGTAATTCGGCAAAATGGGTAAGTTTATCCACTCCTTCCCATTCATAGCGGGTGATGCCCGTTCTTTCTCTCAAGACGTTACGAATATACTCATAAATGGTATTATCTTTACCGATGAGTTCGGGAAAAGTTTTTTCCATGAGCATAATACCCTCATTATCCACCAAAAAGACACTGGAAGAAGGCATAAGCTTTACGTCTCTGATGGTTTGGTCGGAAACAGAAGCAAGGTCAACCACCAAGAGCAAAACACCGTCGGAAAGTTCTCTGGATCCGTCAACTGTTACCGGAGAAGCAACCATGATACTTAATTTATTTGTGGTTTTGGATAATCTTGTTTTAAAATTGCTTTCACCCTTAAAAGCATCCATAACACTTGGGTATCGACTGACATCAACCTGCGCTGAACTGGGATTAGAGGCTGCAATGATTTTACCGTCTTTTGCCACAAGTACAGCAGCGGAAATATCAGTAAAATCTTCCACAAGTTCTGCCAAAGTAGCGGTAACTCGTTTTTGTGCCGTGGCATATTCCGGCAATGTGTCTCGTGTTTGCCCCAAAGAGTTTGCCATGGCAGTAAAATTTTCAATATCTTCAGAACTGTCAAGCATATCACCGAGGGCAATGACATTTTTAAAAATACTGTCAATTTCTGAAGCTTGCTTTTTGGCAAATTCCAGTAATTGAATATCGGAAGTATCATACAAACCGTCTGAGGTTAATTGAGCGGCCATTATTGTAAGTAAGGCAAAGCCTAAAATAATGGGGATTAAGGTAAAAACCAACACTTTTCCAAGCAATTTAAGTTTCATATTCACCATCCTTTTTAATATGTTCAAAAGTATAGGCACTTATTATCAGCAAAAAAGCAGATATGCGCCATTACTTCCAAGTGCAAGAATACAACTTTGATAAAGTAATTCATCAACGATAAACAATTTATCGGAAATTTTTATTAAATCTTTAGTTAAATTTTGTATTTTTGATATTATTTTTTGTAATAAATATCTATATGTTCAATTTTACATCAGAAAAGAAAATACTATAATTAAGAGCTTGTCCGTAAATAAATGTAGCGTGAGGCGAGTACAAGGAAAA
>CAYJHV010000091.1:0-6306 GCA_964369825.1 uncultured Desulfovibrionaceae bacterium
CATAAAAATGCCGGAAAAGTGCACTTCGTGCCCTTGTTTCCTGCATTTTTATTTGCGTATTTAAACTAAAAAATTGTTTGATTTTAAGCTATTAGCATATTTCTCAGTGACGACTTTTTAATGTATTTTTCTGTGACGACTAACCAAAGACTGATGTCAACGCTCCAAAGACCTTGCGCAATGAATTGCGCAGAGGTCTTAACCATTGCCGCCGGCAGGTGGAAGTTTCACAATTTGAGACAAACTGGTCACAATACCGGAAATATCTGCAACATTTTGAGGGACGATCATTGTAGTACCTTCTTTTGCTATGTTGCCATATTGTTGTATCCATGATTCGGCCACACGCAAGTTGGCTGCGGCAACACCGCCACCACTGCTCATTTCATTGGCAACCATTCTGATGCCTTCGGCAGTAGCTTTTGCCACGGTTTCAATGAGGGCGGCTTCACCTTCGGCTTGGTTTTTGAGGGCTTGCATTTTACCTTCAGATTCGGCGATAAGGGCGGCTCTTTCACCTTCGGCTTTGTTGATTTGTGCTTGGCGTTGCCCTTCGGATTCGGCAATAACTGCTCTTTTTTCACGTTCGGCACGCATTTGCTTTTCCATGGCTTGCATCACGCTTTCAGGCGGCGTAATATCACGAATTTCATAGCGTAACACTTTAATGCCCCAAGGTGAGGTAGCTTCGTTTAAGGCGGCTACCACTTCTTGATTGATGGTTTCTCTTTCTTCAAAGGTGCGATCCAGTTCCAATTTACCGATGGAGGAACGTAAGGCAGTCTGCGCCAATTGAATGGCACCGCTCAAAAAATTATCAATACCATAAGCAGATTTTTCCGGGGTGACCACTTGCAGATAAATAACTCCGTCCATATTCACGGAAACGTTGTCTCTGGTAATACAGGTTTGCTGCGGTACGTCCAAAACCAATTCCTTTAGCGAACGTTTATAGGCAATATTATCCAAAAACGGGATAAGAATATGAAATCCCGCATAAAGTACGGTATGAAATTTACCAAGCCTTTCCACAATGTAGGCTTCTTGGTTTGGAACAATTTTTGCTGTTTTATACAAAGTAACAATAACAATTACGGCAATCAATGCCAAAACAATGGTAGATGTACTAAACATATAATCTCCTAAAATTTCAGACAAATTTAATCTAAGGATTTAACAAAAAGCAACAAGTTGTCGTCTTCATCTTGTTTTTCTATAACAACCACGGTATCTTTTGGAATAACTACATTCGCTTTAGCTCGCCAAAAACTTCCGCCCACAAAAATTTCACCTTCTTGATGGGCTAAAATTTCTTTCGTTACTTTGGCTTGATGTCCAAGATAGGCAAAATTTTGAGTGCCGGGAGCTTTTGAACGACCGCCGGTAAATCCCGTAAAAACTTGTTTTACTTTTTTGCGCAGTAAAAACAAGCTCAAACAAGTGACCACAATAAAAACAAAAATTTCTTGAGGTGTTCCGGGGAAAAAGTAGGCAGTGAGAGCAGCGCCCCACGCACCAAGTCCAAAAAAGACCAGCACAAATGTGGGTGTAGTAAATTCCAGGAGGATTAAAACAGTACCGATGATAAACCAAATGAGCATAATATTATTTCCTCTTATTCTAAAAATTTATGCAGTATTAAGGGGAATAATCTTTCAATTTTAAATTTTATCCACTGAGACAAAACGGTTTTCTCCTTATTTCCAAAATGCTTTGTATTTTGCACAACGTCCTGTAGCGTATTGTGATATTTTTTGTGGGGGAGGGGGTCTGGGGAAGAACCTTTTGTTCACAAAAGGTTCTTCCCTCAGAAAATTTTACGCCCAAAGAACAAGTCTGGTATCAATGGGCGATACCAAATCAGAGCAATACGGTACAGCACGCACTCCGTATGAGTGATGTCCGTTTTCTTGCACCGTAAATTCACCTACATATAGTAAGCGACCAGTTTCAAGGCGTTCTTTGTAATCCAAGGCAAGAACCTTAGGCTTTTCCACAAAATCGTGTACATCTGTACGCCCTACCACCAGCTCCACACGCAAGGCATCGTGATCCAATTCACCGGGGTTAAGGGTCACAAGAATACGGATTTTTTGTCCCACATATAGGGTCTCTCCGTCAACACCTTCAAAGACCACTTCATCAATACTGACGCCGGGGAATTTATGCGCTATGGCGTGTTTCCATTCCACCATACGTTTTGTCAATGCCAAATCATTGTCAAAAAGTACTTTTTGTCTGGCGGCAGTGGGCATATAGTAATCTTTCATGTAATCATTGACCATACGATGCGAACTGAATTCAGGAGTCAGGGTTCGCATGGCATTGCGAGAATAATCTATCCAGCCGTTGGGCAATCCTGATTCATCACGCTCAAAGTACAATGGTACCACAGATTCTTCCAAAGTAGTATACAGAGATTCGGCATCGGCATAGTCAGCTTGATTATCAAGGTCATCAAGACGATAAACCACGGGACCAATGGTCCAGCCGTTGTCTTTATGATAACCTTCGCACCACCAACCATCAGAAATACTGAGGTTCAAGCCGCCATTCACCGACGGTTTCATGCCGCTGGTACCGCTGGCTTCATTGGGGCGGCAAGGGGTATTGAGCCACACATCGCAACCACGAGTAAGCAAACGAGAAACAGCAAGGCTGTAATTTTCCATAAAATATATATGTCCGACAAAGCGTGGGTCAAGGGTATACTTTACAATTTCTCTCATTATGTCAATACCATGCTGGTCGGCTGGATGCGCTTTACCGGCAAAAATAAAGATCACCGGACGTTCGGGGTTCTTGAGTAAGCGTTCAAGACGCTCAGGTTCGGCAAAAAGTAGATTGGCACGTTTGTATGGTGCAAAGCGACGTGCAAAACCGATAACCAAGGCATTGGGATTGGTTAGACCGTCCCTCATTATTCTCCGTGACGCAGTAGGTACATCTAAAGTTTTGAAGATATTACTTAAGCCTTTATCCACGGCTTGTAAAAGTTTTTCTTTTTCGCCTCTTTTGATATCCCAAATTTTTTGTGCCGGAATGTGACTGATTCTGTTCCAAGTTTCTGCCGTTTCCGGTAAATCCGGCCAGCCCGGTTCAAGTGTTGTATTCAAAAGTTCACGCATGGCAGGGGAAACGTAGGAAGCAACGTGCACACCATTGGTTACGGAGCCAATGGGTACTTCGCTCGGAGAATAGCCCTTCCATGCCGATGACCACATATTACGGGACACATCACCATGTAAACGACTGACACCATTAGCTTTGAATGAGAAATTCAAGGCAAGTACAGTCATTTCGTACATGGTGCGATTGGTACCCACAATGCGTGCCATATTGAGGAAGTCTTGCATGGACAGTCCGATGCTCTTGGCATAGTCAGCAAAATAACGCTCCACAAGCTCAGGCGCAAAACGTTCGTTACCGGCATCTACGGGGGTATGGGTGGTAAAGACGCAAGAACCGCTCACCGCCTCACAAGCCACGGCATAGCTGTGACCATGCTGCATAAGCTCTCTGATACGCTCAAGAATAAGGAATGCCGAGTGACCTTCGTTCATATGGTATACCGAAGGCGTTATGCCAAGTTGATTGAGCAAACGTACTCCGCCCATTCCCAGCAAAATTTCTTGACGTAAACGGCAATCACGATCGCCCACATACAGACGTGCTGTAGTACTGCGATCTTCTGCCGTATTGGAAGGAATGTCCGTATCCAGCAAATACAGCTTAATGCGCCCCACATGTACGACCCACGCCTGCGCAAAAAGTTTTCTGCCGGGCAAATCAATGGAAACTTCCATTGGGGATTTATCATGTTTGAGCACACGCTCAACTGCCATGGTGGAAAAATCGTTTTCCGTGTACACGGCATGTTGACCACCATCGGGAGTGAGTTGTTGCCTAAAATACCCATTTTTATACAAAAGACCCACAGCTACCAAGGGAATGTTTAAATCACTGGCAGATTTTAAGTGGTCTCCGGAAAGCACACCAAGACCACCGGAATAAATGGGTAAACTTTCGCAAATTCCGTATTCTGTGGAAAAATAAGCCACAGGATTTTCTTTGCTTAAATTTTCATCCATAACCTTGGTTGGTTGCGCCATATAATTGTCAAATGCTTCGAGGAGATGATCCATTTTTTTCAAATACGGCTCATTGGTGCACAGCTCCGTTAAGCGAGCACTGGAAACATTTGCTAAAAGTGCCACGGGGTTATGTTCGCATGTTTCCCACATATGGGGGTCGATGGTAGAAAATAAATCCCACCCTTCAGCCTGCCAGCACCACCAAAGATTTCCGGCAAGTTCACGTAAGCGTTTTAGACGTGGCGGTAAGAAAGAAATGGACATAAAGGAGCGCAATACCGGCGTTACCGACGATGTGGCTTTGAAGGTGCGCTTCACATGACCGGAAAATAAAAAGGCTTCGTCATTGCGTTCTGCCACTTTTTCCAAGGCATGAGTATAGGCTTCCTGATAATAGGGGAAGAACTTTTGCCACGTAAAATAATTGGTCATATTACGTGCGGCTTTACGTGATTTTAAAAGCTCCGATTCAGGAAGGCAAATGGCTTTCAATGTTGTATCACGAAGGTCTGTGAGCACTTGTTCACGTGTTCTGTGCTTGCGGGGCACCACATACACTCCACCGGAAATACCTTCTTGGGCTTGGATTTGTCTTGTCCAAAGACCAAAGCCGGAAAGATCGGTGGTAACGGTGGGTACTGCCCAAGCCGCACTTTCTTGCGGCGTATAGCCCCAAGGTTCGTACCAAGATGGAAACATTCCCAAATCGCAAGCGGCCAAGGCTTGCTCATAGGTCATATTCATAAAACCATCATGTCCATTGAGCTGAGCAGGGTTGAAGATGACTTGCACATGATTTTCCGGTGTATTGGTCAGCCCAAGGCGCAAGCAGGTATTAATGATGGGATCATTGGGACTGTCATACACATGATGTGAAGTAATCCAATTGCCTCCACGTGGAGGTTTTTTGTGCATATCACCGCCAACGGCATCGGGATTGACACCGGTATGCCCACCCATAACGCAAAATAAAGCCACCACGTGATTGTTGGAACCTCGTAAAGCTTCATTCATACCGGCAAGAGCTTCGAGGAAAACATCAAGCCCTTTATTATGGAATTCATAACGTCCCGAAACCATAATAAAGCGTGTGTTTTCCGGCAGTTCACGGCGCAATAATTTCTGCACGGAGTCCGTGAGTTTTTCACGGTATGCAAGAGCCTCTTTATTATCCACGGTATTATCGGGGATAACACGCATATCAAGACCATTCAAGGTCACCACGTCCGGTGGTCTGCCCAAAAATACTGCCGCTTCAATGGCAGTGATTTGACTTACCGTGGTAAAGCAATCTGCCTCTCTGGCTGCCACACGCTCCATGGAGCATTTTGCGGTAATATTATGATTGGCAGCCTCACGTCTTGGGTTAATATGATGCATTTGATTGTAAATATCATGTCCGGTACCTGCCAAGGCACGTCCAAGCATGGTGGCATGTGTGGTGAAAACCGTACCGATATTTGGAGCGATACTTTTTACGGCAAGAAGACCGGCACCGCACATCCACTCATGGAACAATGCCACGGCTTTTTTGCTTTCCGGTTCTATGGTCTCTTGATAAATAGCCGCAATAATTTCTCCGCATATGGTAGAAAACATGACGGGTTCTATATAATCATAGCCACCTGTCATGGAGTCAACACCATAACGGGTCCACAATTCATAAAGTAATTGATTGGTATTTAAGCGATCCTTAAAGCTTACCAAGATGGTTTTGGGACGCCCCGGAATATTCCAACGTCCAAAACGACAATGATAGTTTTTAATGGCAAGAGTTGCTCGAATGGCATTCCAGCACGGTTCATCAGTTTCTTCAAATTCAGCATTATTTCCCAAATCGGGACCAAGCATATAGTAATTATCATCAAAAAACTCAACAGCCTGCATGGCTTTACTGCTTACGACAGTATAAATGCCACCTACTTTGTTACAAACTTCCCAGCTCACTTCAAAAGCAGTGGCTTGTTTCAACTGTGTCTGCATATTCCACCTCGAAATTGTAATTCCAAATGCCTAAGGCAAAATTGGAGTAAGATTTATACACGGTGTCAGTCTTGTTGTAGTATTCTTTGCACCGTTTGCCTTTAACGCTTTCTACAGTGTTTCATCAAATACTTTTTTAGGTAATTTGAGGTTTTTTATCTTTTGAGATTTTCTTGGGGGAAACTTTTGCTTGCGCCAAAAAGTTTCCCCCACCCCCCCTTCAAAACGC
>CAYJHV010000092.1:0-6252 GCA_964369825.1 uncultured Desulfovibrionaceae bacterium
ACTTTCCGGTGTCCGGACAAAACTTATGGGCGTTGGTGGCGGTACCGTTGCCAAGGAAATTCGCAAAAAAAATATGCAAGCCGTGGTTTGGAGCCGATTGCTTTCCAATTGTCATGAACCGGAGGAAAAATCGCTCATTTCCAATACCATTTTTGATGCACAGGTTTTTGCACATATGATTTTATATTAATGCCAAGGAATTTTTAACTATAAAAGAATCCCGATGCAAATGAATCATAAAAATTTGCGAGACCAAAATATTAATTATTCATCTTTTGTTTTGAATTCTTTTTACACTATTTGACAAAGAAAGCTTGACGAGTGTAGAACTATTAGTGTAAAGGACATTTTCTATTTCTTGAAGGAGTTTGATAATGAAAAGAACATATCAACCTAGTAAATTAAGAAGAGCACGCACTTGCGGATTTCGTGCTCGTATGGCAACTGCCGGTGGACGTGCTATTATTCGCCGTCGTCGCGCCAAGGGGCGCAAGCGTTTAAGCGCATAAAAAAGTAAGAGTACAAAATACTATGGAGAGTGTATTTGAGAAAAAATTCACTTGGTCTCGCACACTCAGAATACGGCGCAGGGCAGATTTTGTGCTTTGTTATGAGGCAAATAATCGATATTTTACAAAGTATTTTGTACTTTTTGTCAGAAAACAAAAGGAAGATAGCTGGCGCGCCGGTTTTACAGTTAGCAAAAAAATGGGGAATGCTGTACGCCGCAACAAAATAAAGCGTGTACTACGAGAGTGTTTTCGTCTTCATGGACAAAATATTCAAAAAGGACTTGATATTGTTGTTGTTCCCAAAAAAAATTTGCTTGGCATGTCCATAGACTATGCGCTGGTGTATGCGGATATTTCCCCCGTTTTAATAAAGCTTCAAGAAGCAAAGGGGGAGTCGTATGCAAAAAAAAATAAAGATGTGGTGTAGACATGCCTATCTTTTACCTGTGTATTGTTATAAGTACATTCTTTCGCCGGTTCTTCCCAAGGCGTGCCGCTATTATCCTACATGTTCTGCTTATGCCATGCAGGCGGTGCTTATGCATGGCATAATCCGTGGTTCTTGGCTTGCACTTAAGCGCATTGCTCGTTGCAATCCATGGGCGGAGGGGGGAGTCGATCCTGTACCCCCGCCATCTTGCGCTACTCAAAAAGCACACAGCGACTAAGCTAAAGAGCATACTTCATAAACAATTTAAATATCATTGTAACTAGAAATAATTTATTTATCGAATATTTATGAAGATATGTTTAGACCCCATTATTTAGAGGCATTATGCAAACAAAAAATTTAGTTTTAGCCATAGTTTTATCTTTGGCTGTTATGTTTGGCTGGACCATACTTTCGGAAAAAATGGGCTGGACACCTAGCCGCGAAGAAATTGCTGCACAACAAGAGCAGCAAACAAAATTATTGGAAGAGCAAAAAGCTGCTGCTGCCAAACAAAGTACTGTAGAGACACAAGAACCTGCAAAGCTGACAAATTTTACCCCTGCTCCCGGTAAAGACATTAGCATTGAAACACCATTATACAGCGCAGTTATTTATTCCGGTGGCGGTATTTTACGTTCTTTTGAGTTAAAAAAATACAATGAAGCTCCTAAAAAAGAACCTTGGTTTACGGTATTTGGTTTTGGTATCGGTGAAAAAAATCCTTTTTCCGGCGAGACACAACCAAAGAAAATAAATCTGGTGGATAATGCGGTGGCAAAGGTTGCTCCCCTTGGCTTATTGGTCAACGGTTTGCCTTCATGGAGTACAGGAAAATGGTCTTTTTCCGGAGAAAATGTTAACCTTGAAAGCGGACAAACTACCTTGGAATTTGTGGGAGAAGTGGACGGCTTACGTCTGGTTCGTGCGTTGACATTTTTTGCCGATACTTATGAAATTAAAGAGAAAATTACCATTACCGGCCTTGGGGAACAAGCTCGTTCTGTGCGTCTTGGCTATAGCGTAGCCGAAGATCGATATATCGCCGAAGGTGGCTATTACGATGCTTTGCGTGTTTCTTGGCAAATTGGTAAAGAATATGCCGAAGAAACCGACATTGACCTGCTCACAAGCCCCGGTTTGCAAGTTCCCGGCGACATATCTTGGGCTGCTGCCAGCAGTACCTATTTTATGTCTGCCATTGCTCCTGCAAATACTCAAAGCTTAACACTTAAGGCACGTAAAGAAGGTGAAGTTTTTAGGGTTATCGTGGAGCAAGCAGATATTGCTGTTGCACCAAAAACCATGACAGAACAAAATGTCACTTATTGGGTAGGTCCAAAAGTGGCAAAACTTTTGGAAAATGCTCCCAATAACTTGGTTGAAAGTATTGACCTTGGCATGTTTGGCATTATTGGCGAAGCTCTTTTATGGTGTCTTGAGTATTTGCATAGCTTTTCCGGTAATTGGGGCGTATCCATTATTTTATTAACCGTGGGTATTAAAGCAGTGTTTTGGCCCCTTACGGCAAAAAGTTATGCCTCCATGGCAAAAATGCGTAAAGTACAACCTATGCTGCTAGCTATGCGCGAAAAATATGCCGAAGATAGGGAAGCTTTGACTCGAGAAACCATGGCACTTTACAAAAAATATGGCGTAAACCCTGCCAGCGGTTGCGTACCCATTTTAGTGCAATTACCGGTATTTTTTGGTTTGTACCAAGCCTTGCTCACTTCCATTGAACTGAGAGGAGCGTCTTTTATCACATATTTTCCGGGAACAGACGCATTATGGCTTGCAGATTTATCGCAAGCGGATCCTTTTTATATTACGCCCATACTTATGGGTATTAGTATGTATTTTATGCAAAAAATGAGTCCGCCCATGGGTGATCCCATGCAGCAAAAAATCATGATGTTTTTGCCGCTTATTTTTACTTTTATGTTTTTGACTTTCCCTTCAGGTCTGGTTTTGTATTGGCTTGTGAACAACTTACTTTCCATGTTACAACAGTGGCTTTTACTCAAAAAATTTGCGAAATAATACTTTAATTTACTTAATAACGTAAGGATATTTATGGATGGCTTTAAAGAGTTTACAGGGAAAAACCTTGACGATGCCATAAGCGAAGCATGTGCTTTTTATGATACCACAAGAGAGCGTTTGGAAATTGATATTGTTCAAGATGCAAAATCCGGTATCTTTGGGCTGGTTGGTGCTCGAAAAGCTATAATTCGTGCCAAGCGCATGGAATTACGCAATACCATGGATAATATTTTGGGGCGTGGCAAAAAACCTAAAACACCGGAAAAGACAAAAACACCGGAAAAACCAAAAGCGCCGGAAAAGACAAAAACACCGGAAGCAACAGAGGCAACGCCAACTGCAAAAAATATTCCTCAAAAGGAACGTAAAGCACCGAAACTCAAAGAAAAGCATATTGATGCTAATGAAAAGCGTTCTGATGCTGTAGAAGATATGCCCTTGGAAAAAGAGGAAGCGCCGGCTCAACTCTCAAAAAATGTTCATGAAAAAGAGAGCAGAGTACGAAAAGATCGCGGTCCCAAAGCACGTCCTCCCAAGGCTCGAAATGAACAACAGCGTAAAGCTGTGGCTGAGGGGGAGGAGCAACTTCCGAGAGAACGTCATAAGCCAAAGCATCCTAAAGCGCAGCTAAAAACTGCCTTAAAATCCGAACCGGAACGCATGGCTGAACGAGGGGATGAGACTTTGGGCTTTGATGACGTGGAAGAAACAGAAAATGTTCCACGCATTCCCTTGGAAGAGTTAGATCAAGAACGCTTAAGTGCTGTAACCCTTGAAGCAGTACGTGAATTGACAAAACTTGTGGTAGGCGATGTGCCCATGCGTATGCAAGTGCTTGAAGGACGTGTGAATGTTCATCTTGAATGCGATGAAAACTCCGGTTTGCTCATAGGCAGAGAGGGGCAAACCCTTGCTGCCTTGCAATACATTACTTCACGTATAGTTTCTCGGCATATGAAAGCTGCAGTACGTGTTCAATTGGATGCCGGGGATTACCGTAGTAGGCAAGATGAAAAACTCAGCGATTTGGCGTTAATTCTTGCTGAAAAAGTGCGCAATACAGGTAAAGCCCACTCTACACGTCCACTTTCGTCATACCACAGACGTATTGTGCACATGGCATTGCAAGGTGCTGACGATTTGCATACACGCAGCTCAGGAGACGGACCGCTCAAACGTGTCATTATTCAACGCAAGCGTGTGCAGTAAAGTTGCTTTATACACAAAAAGAGATAAGTATCGTTCTTATAATTTTTGCAGTTTTGGATGGATTTTCCCATGCTTTTTGATGAGACCATAGTTGCCATAGCCACTCCGCTGGGAAGCGGGGGCATAGGAATTATTCGCATTTCCGGAACGCAAGCCAAAGAGATTTTACAAAAAGTATTTTCGTCATCGACAAAAACTTTTTGCGACTTTCGCCCTTGGACGTTACATCGAGGGCATTTTTTGACCGGTGACGGACATATGCTTGATGATGTGCTGGCAGTATTTATGCCTGCACCACATACTTTTACCGGCGAAGATGTGGCAGAAATTCATTGCCATGGCGGACAAATGCTTGTAGCGATGATTTTACAAGAAATTTTACGTCAAAATACAAATTACCATCTTCGTCTTGCCGAAAATGGTGAATTTTCACGTCGTGCTTTTTTGAATGGTCGAATGGATTTGACGCAAGCAGAAGCTGTGGCAGAGATGATTAATGCCAAAAACGGCGCTGCTTTACAGTTTGGTTCTGCCAAGTTGGAAGGTCTGCTGGGGAAAAAAGTGTTGGAGCTTCGGCAAAAGCTCGAACGCCTACGCATGGAATTATGCGTTGCCTTGGACTTTCCCGAAGAAGAAGTGGACTGTTTGCCTCCACAAGCATTTTCAGAAGTGGTGCAAGAAGTTAAGGAATGCGTTGAAGCTTTACTCAAAGCCTATAATCGCTCTCGTCCGTGGCAAGAAGGCGCTACAGTGGTTCTCGCAGGTGCAGTAAATGCCGGTAAATCTTCTACGCTCAATGCTTTGCTTGGCTACCAAAGAGCCTTGGTTACAGATATTGCCGGTACCACCAGAGATTTTTTGGAAGAAACGATAGACATTGACGGACTCAGCGTTAAATTAATAGATACTGCCGGTTTAAGAGATGCGCTTGACAGTGTGGAGCGTCTTGGCATTGAACAAAGTCGTTCACAGATAGCCAAGGCAGACCTTGTGCTCTTGGTGCTTGACGGCAATTTATCGGAAGATGCTGCCATTTGTCTTGGTGAAGAAGGCTTGCAATTGGCAAGAAATCCGCATACACTTATAATATGGAACAAGTGTGATGTGGCACCGGGGCTGAAGTTGCCTTTAAACTGGCAAGAATTTGAGCATAAATGTGTGTGCATTTCTGCCAAGGAAGGACATGGACTTGATACTTTGTGCGCAAACATAAAAAAATCTTTGCTTATGCCTAACGGTAATTCCGGAAAAGCTTGCTTAACAGAACCTCAAGCGGGTGATGTGGTACCAAATTTACGCCAAGCAGAATTATTGCGTGTTGCCGCTGAGGAATTGAGCTTACTTCATGATGATTTATTAAGCTCCATGCCTTATGATATTTGTGCCGTGCGTCTTGATGTGGCAGTGAATACGCTTGGACAGATTACCGGGCTTGATACTCCCGACGAACTTTTAGATAAAATTTTTGCAACTTTTTGTATTGGAAAATAAGCACGGACAATTTATGCTGCCTGATTATTATAAGCGCAAACTCACCAAGGAAGACATCAATACATTGCCCATAGTGCGCTATGAGGGGAAGGTTGAGCTTATTACCGACAAAGAGGATTTATTACGAGCTTTAGAAGCATTGCAAAATGAAAAATTGCTTGGTTTTGATACTGAAACCAAACCCACTTTTCGCAAGGGAAAATTAAATAATCCTGCTTTGGTGCAGCTTGCTGCTGAGGAAGTAGTTTATTTAATACACCTTATTCACATACCCTTTGGAGAAGAGCTTGCAAAACTGTTAAGTTGCGCCAATGTCCTTAAGGTTGGGGTAAGTATTTTTGAAGATATGCGTGAATTGCAAAGAATATATGATTTTGAGCCGGGAGGTGTTGTGGATTTGGGTAATATTGCTCGTGCCAATAATTTAGAAACCCAAGGACTACGCAACCTTGCCGCTAATTTTTTTGACTATCGCATTTCTAAAGGTTCGCAATGCTCCAATTGGTCGTCAAGCACTCTTTCTGAAAAGCAAATCATCTATGCCGCCACCGATGCTTGGATTGG
>CAYJHV010000093.1:0-6195 GCA_964369825.1 uncultured Desulfovibrionaceae bacterium
GTACACTCTCGTCTTCTTGTACTAAAATGCAAGGCACCAAATTGGTTGTATGTGCAGTTTGAGGTTTTCCATCTTTATCAAGCATGGCTTCACAATTGCCATGGTCAGCAATAATCATCATGCGCCCTTTCATTTCTTGAACTGCTTCCACAAATTGCCCAAGACAAGTATCTACGGCTTCACAAGCTTTGACGGCAGCATCAAGTATGCCGGTATGCCCTACCATGTCACCATTGGCAAGGTTGCAAACTATAAGGGTATATTGCCCACTTTTATAAGCATCTATGCATCTTTGCGTTACTTCATGACAACTCATGGCAGGTGCAAGATCATAGGTTGCCACATCTCTCGGAGAAGGCACCAAGATGCGTTCTTCACCCAAAAACGGTTCTTCTCGACCACCATTAAAGAAATAAGTCACATGAGCATATTTTTCGGTTTCTGCTATGCGCAGCTGCGCTTTCCCCCATGACGAAACTACTTCACCAAGTCCCATGCGCAAGCTATTTTTAGGAAATGCAACGGGCAAGGTGAAACTTGCTTCATAGCTGGTCATACTGGCAATTTCGGCAAAATTTGGTACTTTTCCGCGTGGAAAGCCGTCAAAGTCAGGAAAGGTCAAGGCTTTTACCAATTCACGCATACGGTCTGCTCTAAAATTAAAGAAGAAAATGCCGTCATCTTCTTGCCAATGACCTTCTTCTGCCAATAAAGTGGGCAAAACAAATTCATCGCTCAACCCTTGTGCATAAAAACTTTTTATGCATTCAAGAGGGTCATTGTTTTCAATATTAATTTGAAATTTTTCACTTTTAAGACTATTCCCATGCACCAACATGTCAAAGGCTTTTTCCACTCGCTCCCAACGTGTATCCCTATCCATGACATAAAATCGTCCGCATAAGGAGGCAATGCAAGCTTTACCGGGAGCATCTTGCAACGTTTTCAAAAAAGTTTGCACATTTTCTAAATAACCAATACCGCTGTCAGGAGCTGTGTCACGTCCGTCCATGAAACAATGCAAATAAACATCAAGCCCGGCTTCCACCGCTGCCTTTGTTAAAGCTTGCATATGAAAATAATGACTATGCACGCCGCCATCAGACAAAAGCCCTGCCAAGTGCAAACGCCCACTGCCGCCATTTTCTTTTTTTGTTTTGTGCATAAGACCACTAAACACGATGTTACCGGTCAATTCCCCCGACTCCATAGCCATATCAATGCGTGTCATGTCTTGATAAACAACCGAACCGGCACCAATATTTAGATGTCCCACTTCAGAGTTACCAATATACCCTTCAGGTAATCCCACGGACCGCCCCGATGCCTGCAAACGCCCATGCTTCATTTCTGCCAACAATTTATCCATATGAGGAGTGTTTGCAAGAAAAGGTGCATTACCCGGTCCTTGAGGAGCAAGACCCCAACCGTCCAAAATCAATAAAATAGTGGGGGTAAGGGCATCGTCTTTTTCAGGTGTTATAGAGCTCATGTTTTTACCTTTCAAAATATTTTAGTTTTGTTCTGTTACAGTGGAAACATTTTGGGGCAATTCTTGCCAAAGCTGCTCCAGTTTATATATGTCACGTACAGAAGATTGAAAAATATTGACCACAATGTCATTTAAGTCCAGCAAAATCCACTGACCGGTTTGCTTACCTTCCATACGTAAAAATTCAAAATTATGTTCCTTGCAAAATAATTGTACGCCTTCTGCCAAACTTTGGGCATGACGTAAGGATTGTGCCGTAACCACCAACATGGCTTCTGCAAAGGTACTGTGCTTGGCTAGGTTTAGACACACAACATCTTGTCCTTTATGCTCACCCAAAAAATTTTGCAAAAGTAATACTTTATCCTGTGTAGGAAGCGTTGAAAATTTCTTCTTCATGTTTCACCTTATCTTGTATGGTTTGCCTATAGCCCAAACTTTTCAGATATGCAAACATATTAAAGCATTTTTATGAAAATTTATGATTTATGTCTTATTCTAAATGTTTACTTGAATTTTCATTTTACTTTAAAATGTAGTGATTACTGTAAAAAATGTATTCTTGGAGCTTTGAAAAAAACAGATACTTATAAAAAACAGCTTATATATAAACAAGATACAATAAACTTAAGATATATACTTACTTTTTTTATGTAAACCATGCTGCAGCACAAATTTATCATGAAATATTTTACAAAAAAATGCCGTTAAGAAATACTGGTCATTTTAATTATTTTTTGATAGAGAGCACAAATATGAATATATTCCATATAAAAAAATACATTATAAACTAAAAAGCCTGCTTCATAAATAATTAAAGTCCAGTTATTATTTAAATAATTAAATTTATAATATTATTGCATTTATTGTATATTTATGAAGATGTGCTAAGAAGGATTTACCCATGCGCAGCAAAAAAATGACCGCCGGTCTTGAAAAAGCACCACACCGTTCACTGCTCTATGCTCTCGGACTCACCTTGGAAGAAATGCAACGTCCTTTGGTTGGTATTGTCAACGGTGCCAATGAAATTGTCCCCGGGCACATACATTTACACCGCATTGCCGAAGCCGTAAAAGCCGGAGTACGCCTTGCCGGCGGAACTCCCTTGGAATTTCCTGCCATTGCCGTATGCGACGGTCTTGCCATGAATCATCAAGGTATGCATTTTTCTCTCCCTTCACGGGAAATAATCGCCGATTCCATTGAAATCATGGCTTGTGCTCATCCTTTTGACGCACTTGTTTTTATCCCCAATTGCGATAAAAGTGTTCCCGGTATGCTCATGGCTATGTTGCGCCTCAATGTTCCGTCCATCTTAATCAGCGGCGGTCCCATGCTGGCAGGTTTGAAATCACAGCACTTGGAAAAAGACGCCAAAACCGATCTCATTACTGTATTTGAAGGTGTTGGTCGAGTCAAAAGTGGCTTAATGACCGAAGAACAGCTTGAAGAATTAGCAGAAGGAGCCTGTCCCGGCTGCGGTTCCTGTGCCGGTATGTTCACTGCCAATTCCATGAACTGTCTTTCCGAAACCATTGGCCTTGCCTTGCCGGGTAATGGTACTACTCCTGCCGTCATGGCCTCTCGTATTCGTCTTGCCAAAAAATCCGGCATGAAAGTTATGGAATTGCTTGAAAAAAATATTTGTCCCACAGATATCGTAACCCAAAAATCCATTGCCAATGCCGTAGCAGTGGATATGGCACTGGGCTGCTCCACCAACACAGTTTTGCATCTGCCGGCCATTTTCCGTGAAGCCGGTCTTGATTTATCATTGGATATCTTTGATGAAGTGAGCCGCAAAACCCCCAATCTCTGTAAACTCTCTCCTGCCGGAAAACATCACATTGAAGAATTACACTTGGCAGGCGGTATTCCTGCAGTCATGGCTGAATTAAGTAAGATTGAGCTTATCAATAATGATGCTCTTACCGTTACCGGTAAAACCGTAGGCGAAAACCTCAGCGATTTGCGTGCCGGCATAAAAAATAATGAAGTCATTCGCCCCCTAGACAATGCCTACTCGGCGCAAGGCGGCATTGCCATTCTAAAAGGCAGCCTTGCTCCCGACGGTGCCGTGGTCAAACAATCGGCAGTGGCACCGGAAATGCTTTGCCGTGAAGTAAAAGCCCGTGTCTTCACTTCTGAAGAAGAAGCCATGCAGGCCATCTTGGCAGGTAAAATTGTCAAAGGCGACGCCGTTGTTATCACCTATGAAGGACCAAGAGGCGGACCGGGAATGCGAGAAATGCTCTCACCCACCGCAGCAATCACCGGCATGGGACTTGGTAAAGACGTAGCACTACTCACCGACGGACGCTTCTCCGGCGGTACCAACGGTGCTGCCATCGGACATATTTCACCGGAAGCAGCCGACGGCGGCAATATTGGGCTTGTTCGTGAAGGCGATATGATTCGCATTGATATTCCAAATCGCGTCCTTGACCTTTTGGTAAGCGAAGAAGAATTGAATGAAAGACGTAAAAACCATGTGCCGCTCGTGAAAGAAATTAAATCTCCTTTCTTAAAACGCTATGCAAGATTGGTAAGCTCCGCCGCTACCGGAGCTGTTTATAAATAATTTTTCTGAGGGAGGGACCTTTTTGAAAAAAGGTCTCCTCACCCACAAGAAAAAATATCACTATTTTTGAATAAAGCAAGTCACTAGTGCGCACCGCCCAAATAAACATCTCGCACGGTGGGGTTGGCAAGTAAGCTTTGCGCTGAATCTTCCATGGCAACATTGCCCACATCAAGAACGTAGCCACGAGTAGCAAGCTTGAGTGCTGCGCGAGCATTTTGTTCCACAAGAACAATGGTTAACCCTTTGGCATTAATGCTGCGCACGGTATCAAAGATGGAAGCCACAAGCAGAGGCGCAAGCCCCAGCGACGGTTCATCAAGAAGCAGCAAGCGAGGTTGCCCCATGAGCGCACGCCCGATGGCCAGCATTTGCTGTTCACCGCCGGAGAGAGTGCCGGCAAGTTGGTGCTGACGTTCCTCAAGACGTGGAAAGAGTTCATAAATCCAATGTAAAGTTTTATGAGTTAAGGCGGTATCCTTTATTGTAAACGCTCCCAATTTCAAATTATCGAGGACGCTCATGGTACCAAAGACCCTGCGCCCTTCCGGAGATTGAGTTATGCCAAGGGAAACAATATCATAGCTTGGCATGGAGTGAATATCTTTGCCTTGAAAAAGGATTTCACCCTTGGTCACTTTTTGCAGACCGCTGATGGTTTGCAAAGTGGTGGTTTTGCCTGCACCATTGGAACCTAAAATGGTAACAATTTCACCTTCTTCCACTTTAAGATTTATGCCATGTAACACTTCCACGGGCCCATAACTTACATGTACATTTTTTAATTCAAGAAATGCCATAGCTTAGCCCTCATCTTCATCTACACCGAGATAGGCCTCGATGACAGCTTTATTGTTACGTACATTTTCGGGAATATCATCGGCAATGACGGCGCCATTTTCCAACACGACCAAACGATGGCAAAGCTGCATCACCAAACGCATATCATGCTCAATGAGTAATACGCTTATATCTCTTTTGCGAATACGATAAATGAGCGCCATGAGATCTCCGGTTTCTTGCTCATTCATACCGCCGGCAGGCTCGTCTAAAATGAGTAATTCGGGATCCGATGCCAAAGCACGGGCAATTTCCAAAAGTCGCTGATTTCCATAAGATAAGGAACCGGCTTCTTCTTTATATTTTCCATCAAGTCCCACAAAAGCAAGTTCTTGCATACAACGGTCAAGGGCAGCTTTTTCTTCTCGTCTTTGACTTGGGAGTCGTAACATGGAGGACACGACACCGGCTGACATGCGACAATGGTGCCCTGCCAGCACATTTTCCACCACAAGCATGGTGGGGAAAAGGCGAATACTTTGGAAGGTACGGGCAATGCCCATTTTCACCAATTTATACGGAGGTATGCCGGTGATTCGGGTATTTTTGAAATAAATATCCCCTTTTTCCGGAGTGTAGTTACCGGTGATGCAGTTAAAAACCGTCGTTTTGCCGGCACCGTTTGGCCCGATGAGACCTATTATACCTCCACGCTCCACAGAAAAACTCACTTCACGTGTGGCGGTAAGTCCTCCAAAAACCTTGGTGACATTGGCAAGTTGTAATAGACTTGTCATTACTTGCCCTCACTTTGTGTTTGAATGTTACTTTCTTCCTTCACGGCACTTTCCTTGACTGTTTCATTGGAAACAGCTGCTCCTTTGGCTTTGCCATCTTTTTTGAAGAAACGTACTTTGTATTCACGAATGGCAGGTACCAACAAGCCTTGAGGACGCCAAATCATCATGGCCATCATGGCAAAACCGAAAATAAGCATACGTGCGTTGGAAAAGCCCCGTAATGCTTCCGGCAAACCGATGAAAATAAAAGTACTCAAAAGTACGCCCAACTGACTGCCACCGCTTAAGATAACCACGGCAAAGAGGGTCACTGATTCAGTAAAAGAGAAAGACCCCGGGGTAACGATGGTCATTTTTGCGGCAAAAATATTTCCGGCAGTACCAGCCCAGCAGGCACCGATGATAAAGGCAATGAGCTTGTATTTAGTCACATTGACACCGCAACCGTTGGCGGCCACGTCATCTTCTCGAATATTGCGTAAAGCACGCCCAAAACGAGAGTGTGCAAGCCAGCCAAAAAAGACCACGCTGATACCCAC
>CAYJHV010000094.1:0-6190 GCA_964369825.1 uncultured Desulfovibrionaceae bacterium
TTGGAAAGGGGTCTGGGGAAGAACCTTTTGTTCACAAAAGGTTTTCCCCAGAAAATTTCACAAACCAAAGCAAGCTAACGCTTAATCAACTTTTATTTTCTTTGCAAAGCTAACTTTTTGATTATAATATCGGCTACCTTAGTAGTATATTCCTTGCTATTTAAGCCCTTTTTATCCTCTGCGTCAAGTAAAAGTTCAGGATTATTCATGAGTTCTTTTTGGGGCACGATACCATAATCGCTCGGAAAAGAGTTTGAAAAATACATATCTTGGAAGCCGGAAAATTTAATACTGTGTGCTGTGGCATCAAGTACTGCCTTTTGATTGGCGTTGATGAGCTTAAGCTCCATGGCTCTGCGCATACCGGCAAAGCACTCTCCGCCTTGGGTACAGGCAATGTGACCGTGTTTATTGGCAAGCAGCATGGCGTCCATAATTTGTTGTTCGGTAACTTGCAGTACGTGGAAGGCATCTTCTCCGGCTTTTTTAATGTATTTGTCAACCAAATTTTGCACACGTGGGAAGGATACGGGGTTACCAATCATGGCCGCTTGGGCAACGCTTGCTTGTACTTTGACCGGCTCCCATACTCTGCTTTGGGCATCTGCGGCATAGTAGCGGTACACGGGATCGGCATGATGGGATTGTACTCCAAAAATTCTTGGTAAGGACTCTATAATATTGAGTTCATAGAGTTTCAGGAAGCCGGACATGATGGCAGTAATATTGCCGGCATTGCCTATGGGCACAAAAATATTTAAATTACTTACGTCCCAATTGTACCATTGAGCCACTTCAAAAGCATAGGATTCTTGACCGAGTATGCGCCAGCTATTTTTGGAATTGAGTAAGGCCACTCGGCACGTTTCTGCCAAGCTTTCCACAACTTTCATACAATCATCAAAGACTCCGGGCATTTCCAGTACCAAAGCTCCGCTTCCGAGGGGCTGGGCAAGTTGCTGCGGTGTCACTTTGCCGTGAGGTAAAAGCACCACGCTTTTAATGGGACCGCCCACATAGGCTGCATATTGTGCCGCCGCTGCCGAAGTATCGCCGGTGGAAGCACAAACGGTGAGCACTTCTTCCCAATTGTGTTTGCGTACTAAGGCTTGAAGGTAGGAAAAAGCGCAGGCCATGCCTCTGTCTTTAAAAGATGCACTGGGATTTTGCCCATCATTTTTATAGGCAAAGTCCATGCCCAAAAGTTTTTTGAGTGCCGGAGCAGCATCTACGATGGGAGTGTGTCCTTCTCCAAGATAAACAATATCTTCGGCATCCATAACCGGTGCCATCAATTCATAATAACGGAAAATTCCACGCAAAGCTGTATGCTTTGTGGAAGTTCTGGCATCAAAAAGTTTACGCCAATGCTCACCGTTTTGCTTTTTTAACTCTTCAAAATTTTTATCTTCCAGCAGGAAAACACCGTTACATTTTGGGCAGGTATAGAGCAATTCATCGCTGGCATAGCGAGCATTGCAGTTAAGGCAAACATATTCCAGGTCACCTCTGTAAGTAGGGAAATTTTGCATATTATCCTCCGCATACGCAGTTTTTTTCCAAGATTTTTCTGTGCCGCTCAATAGGCGTTGCACATTTGTACGATGTTTCCAAATTACCAGAAGCATCGTGGCTAAAGCTAATGGTAATACCATATATTGTTCACTGATTGCCATGAATATGGGCAAGGCTATCACCAGTACAAGAGAGCCTAAGGAAACATAGCCGCTTAATTTAATACAAATAAGACATAACAACACAGCACACAGCAAACTTACGGGAGAAAGTGCCAGAAAAGCTCCGATGGTGGTAGCCACGGCTTTTCCGCCTTGAAAACGTAAAAAACACGAAAAAACATGTCCGACGATGGTAGCAGCTGCCACAGCCATCATAAAATATATGTCGTCACTGAGTAAACGAGCAAGAAGAACCGGAATGAAACCTTTAAAAATATCACAAAGCAGAGTTAAAGCGCCCCATTTTTTGCCACAAAGACGAGCCACATTGGTGGAGCCCACATTAAAAGAACCGGCGGTACGGGGATCTATATGGCAATAATGTTTTGCCAAGAGCAGACCGCAAGGTATGGAGCCAAGGACATAACTTATGGTAATTAAGAGTATTTCCATGGATTAACCTCACATTTCAAGAGTTTCCAAAATAAAAATTTCATTATATACAGGATTGACTTTGCCTATGCGTACCTGAATTTCTTGTCCCGGGTATGCACGTTCGCCAAATAAATGCCGCCGTCCACGCACACTTAATTGTTCATGGGGTAAGCTTATGTTCACAAAATTATCATTTTCTTCGGTAATAATGGCAGGCCACCATTTTTTATCCCCTTCTTGCAGCATATATTGCAAACGCCAATAGCGAGGACGAAAACGTTGCACTTGCGAAGCCGCATCATTGTTTATTTGTAAGGAAGCAAGGATCTTTTCAAGCTCTTCTTTTTGCCAGCGAACACTATTATTTTGTAAAAAATGGATGAGTTGCGCTTCATTGAGCAAATCAGAATAACGGCGCAAAGGCGAAGTTATGGGAATATAGGCACGCACCCCAAGACCGGCATGTGGTTTTGGATTAAGTTCAAGTAAAGACGGTACAAGTGAACGAATAATACGTGACATATCATGTGGTTTTGTCCAAACTCCGGCATATTCTCGAGGAATGGCCACATCTTGAGTACGATACAGAAAGGGAATATTCTTTTCGGTGACCCAAGTTGCCAATGCTGTGCTTGCCAGTACCATCATTTCGGAAACCAGCAATTGCGCCCTTGGAGTGGCTCTTGGTTCTTCAATGCTGACCTTGATTTTCTCCCCATCTTCTTCCAGAATAATTTTATTGTCAGGTCTGTCCATAACTACAGCTCCGGCAGCTATGCGGTATTGTTGTCGTAAAATGGACAATTCTTCACCCAGACAAATTTGTTCTTTGTAAGTTATCGCCGGATTATTATCAGCGACAGTATCTTCCAAAATATCCTCGCAAGCTTCATAAGTAAGGTTAGCTTTGACGGTAAGCCATTCAATGGAAGGAGTGCAATGAAGTATTGCACCTTCACCGTCAACCTCCACTTGCACAAGCAAGGATGGACGCAACTGCCCTGCAAGTAAGGAAAGCATATTGATACCGAGTATTTCGGGAAGCATATGGTAGGTGGCTTCGGGTAAATACAAGCTTGTGGAGCGTTGCATAACTTTTTTGTCAAATTTGCTTGCAAAAGGCCATACAAGAGCCGGGCAAGCCAATGCCAAATGTAAGCAAAAATTACCATTTTCCTGCTTTTCCACATAATAGGCATCGTCAATATCCTTGGTGGTGGCACTGTCAATGCTGATGAAGGGCAAAAAGCAAGTGGAAGTGCCCTTTTTCACGAAATCTATAATTTTTTGTATTTCATCAGCGTATTTTTCTCCCCAAGCATCACCTGCTGCATAGTCGGCACGATCTAGCCAAAAATTATGATGCGCTTTAACAAGCCCCCATGCCGTGGCAAGATGCAAAGCCATATGTTGCATTTCTGGCAAACCTTTGACCAAAGAACGCCAAATAGTCTCAAATTCGCTGCCTTCGGGGTCTGCAATACGTGAAAGCAAAATTTTTTTCAAAAAACCTGCCACTGATTCCGTGGGGTACTCACTGCTATTGCTTGGAGGAAGTGAACGTTTTTTATTCCACACATCCCATAAAATTCGAAAAAAAGCCGCACCACCACAAACAAGCGCGTCTCGTTCGCGTTGCGCGTTTTGCTCTGCAAGGCGTGCCTGCACCATGTCGACGGTAAAAACTTCAAAATGGGGATTTTGAAAACGAAAGTGATTCTTACTTTGCAAAAGCACATGACCATAGGCAGCGATGGTATCAACACAAGGGTCTTGCACAAAAAGCTCAGCAAACCACTTGGCTGTGGCTGTTTCCACCTCTCCTTGCGATAATTCCCAAAGCTCATTAAAATCAATATCACTGGCTATATCAATTCTTTTTTTGCGGTGTGTTTCAAGGTGCTGAACACTTATTTCTTTACTTGAAGAGTCAGAAATGACGGGACCGGACCAAGGAAGAAGTCGATTTATACCAAGGCGTGTTTCGCGCCTGTTTGGCAATAAAAGACGTAATTTTCCTCCCTGTTCTTCAGTAACAAGGGCAATTTGTGGAGCATTGGCTTCCATATATTCAACAAGACAACCTGGACCGGGATAGGTAACAATGGACACGTTTACAACCTTTATTTAAGCGAAAGAGCACACTTCATCGGTAAATAAATTCTAGTTATTACTCAAATGATTAAATTTACTATAAATATTCTATTCATCGAAAGCTTATGAAGATATGCTTATCTGCACAAAAGACATAGCCAAAAAGCCATGCCGTCATTTTTCATCGTCTCTCTGACAATTTGTACCTATACACCAAAGGTCACACATAAGCAATAAGAAGTTTGGAGTAAAATATCTAATTTTGTAAACAATAATGGTATGAGTCAAATTTTGGATTTGTTTTCATATAAAAAAACTATTTCTTAAAAAAATGTGAAGAAAAATATATTTTTTCTTCAAAAGAAAGTTATTTAAAAGCATATGTGGAACCATGTGATTGATGCCAATTTTCTTTGTTTTGTTCATAAAAACACTTGACAATTTTACACAAAAAAAATTATATACGTATTATGCGTCATTGTATTCTGTTCCGGAAACAATGTATGTTTTAAAATGAATTTTTTTCATTTTTACTTTTGTAACATTATAAAATTTAAAACTTGGAGGACTATATGTCGGAAAAATTTGATGTGTTCCAATGTAATTCATGTAAATCGGTGATACAAGTTATGCACGGAGGAGCATCTTCCTTTGTTTGTTGTGATGCTCCCATGGTAAAGTTGGATGAATCCAACCAAAGCGGTGCCGTGGAAACACATCAGCCCGTGGTAGAAAAAACAGAAAAAGGCTTGAAAATTAGCATTGGTTCCAAATTACATGCCAATAATGAAAATCACTACATATATTGGATAGAAGTGCTTAAAGGAAACAAGCAAATTATTTGCCATCTTGGCGCTGAAGATGAGACTGTTGTGGAATTGCCCTGCTGTGGCTGTAAACCCGAAGAAATAAGAGTTCGTGAATATTGTAACTTGCATGGCCTTTGGGAAACAAAAGCATAGTAAAGTATCTTCTCAAAGGAAAAGGAAACCATAGCTTGTGCCGAAAGTTTCCTTTTCCCATTTCAAACAATACCACTATTTTTCTAAAACATCTAAGTATTTACCGTTTACAAGATAGTTTTGCACATAATCCTTGATGCCTTCTTCCAAACTATACGTACAAGAAGGCGCACCTTGTGCCAGCAATGTATCCATACGAGCTTCGGTAAAGTTTTGATATTTGCCACGTAAAATTTGCGGCATGTCTATATATTGAATATTTAACTCTTTTTTCATGGCAGTAAATACAGCTTGTGCCAGATCATTCCACGAACGTGCTCTGCCTGTGCCCACATTAAATATCCCGTTAACCATGGGATTTTGTAAAAGCCAGAGCATAATTTTAGTACAATCTTTCACATAGACAAAGTCTCGCATTTGCCCTCCGTCCACATACTCAGGAACTGTGGAACGAAAAAGACGCAAAGTTCCGGTGGTAGATATTTCAGAATATGCCTTACATACCACCGAACGCATTTCACCTTTATGATATTCATTTGGTCCGTACACATTGAAAAATTTAAGGCTTGCCACGTTTGCAATTCTTTTGCTACGTAAAAGCCATAAATCCATCAATTGTTTAGAATATCCATACATATTTAAAGGACGTAAATGCCATATATCTTCTATGCAATCATCAAAGCCACCTTTGCCGTCTCCATAAGTGGCCGCCGAAGATGCAAAAATAAAACGTGCGCCGGCTTTTAATGCCGCTCTGCACAGAATCTGACTAAAATCCACGTTATTTTGCATCAAAAAATCGGCGTTTTGCTCTGTTGTATCAGAACAAGCACCCAAATGCACCACACCTTGCACGGCAGAACTTAAACCTTCGGAGTGTACGGTTTTTATGAAAGTATCTCTATGTTCATAACGAGAATAGCGCAAACCTACAAGATTTTTCCATTTATCACTGGTAGATAAGTTGTCTACCACCAAAATGTCTTCAATTCCGGCGCAATTAAGCTCCCAAATAAGTGCAGA